>NZ_JBHWWX010000002.1:0-211472 GCF_042730335.1 Rhodococcus sp. NPDC060084 | reverse complement strand
GTGTCTCCGCCGGGCCGGCCGCTGTGGATGAAAAGGAAGACTGTGGATCATCTCCCCGTCAGAGGTCCGAGATCGCCTCCAGCGGAGGTGTCTTCGCGGCACGATTACCGGGCCACAACGCGGCCAGCACGCCGATCACTCCGGAGGCCAGCAGCATTCCCACGACCTGCGACCACGGCACCGAGATGATGTCGAGTCCCTGGTCGGCGAGAGTCCGTACGAACGCCCAGCCGAAGGACAGGCCGAGGATCACCCCGACGATCGCACCGAACACCGCGATCAGCAGGGACTCGAGATAGATGGTGCGCCGTACCTGGTTGCGTTGCATCCCCACCGCGCGCAGCATCCCGATCTCACGTCGGCGTTCGACCACCGACAGCGCCAGCGTGTTGACGATGCCGAGGATCGCGATGACCACGGCGAGAGCGAGCAACCCGTACAGGATGGCGAGCAGAGTATCGATCTGCTGTGCCTGCTGACCCTTGAACTGCTCACGGTCGAGAACCTGGACGATCACGTATTCCTTGGTGGCGGCCTCGAGGCCCGACCGCACGGCACTCGGGTCCGCCCCGTCCGCGACGTTCATCAGCACGACGATCGCCGACCGGGTCGCCGGGGGTGTGAACTGCTCGTAGATCTGCTGGGACATCACCCAGGGGCCGATGATCTGACTGTCGGTGTAGACACCGGCCACGGTCGCGTCCACGGTGTTGCCGTCACGGCTCGTGACCGGGACCGTCGAGCCGACCGTCCAGCCCTTCTCACTCGCGGTGCTCTGGTTCACGAGCATTTCGTTGCCCGTGGCCTCCGGCACGCCTTCCACCATCTGCAGATCGATCACGTCGTCGAGCACGCCCGTCACCGCCGTGCCGAAACCGTCCTCTCCGTCGAGGTTCGCCCGGACACCGTGGACCGGCACCACTTCCACCACACCGTCGACCCCTTGCGCCGCGTCGGCCGCCGGGAGCGGAACTCCGAACATCTGCGGTCCGGTGAGCATGAAGTCTGCTTGGACACCGTTGTCGACGGCAGCGTCCACACTGGCCTTCGCCGACGAGCCGAAGACACCGATCACGGACACGAGCATCAGGCCCAGGGTGAGAGCGAATGCGGTGGCTGCGGTGCGCCGCGGGTTGCGGGTCGCGTTGGTACGTGCCAACCGGCCGACGGCGCCGAACGGGCGGGCGAACACCGCACCGAGAGCACCCACGACGGGCCGCGACAGCGCCGGTGAGGCAAGCATGACCGCGACGACGAGCAGGAACGCCCCACCGCCCACGGCGGAGGCCGCCCCTCCACCGGTGCCCTGCGCGCCGAACACGACGAGCACGACACCCACGACCGCCGCGACAATGCCCACGATCGTCCGTACCCGGAGGCCTTCGACGGTCCCGGTGGACTCCTCCCGCATCGCGGCGACAGGCGGCACCCGGGTCGCGCGGCGTGCCGGGGCATACGCGCTGATCGCGGTGACAACGACCCCGACGATCAGGGCCACGAGGACCGTGCGCGGCGCCAGTTGCAGCGGACCGGACGGCAATCCGAGGTCCGCGGCGTTCAGTGCGGCACGCAGGCCGTACGCGAGCGCGACACCCGCGGCGATACCGATGACGCTGCCGATCAGTCCGACGACGAGCGCCTCGAGCGTGACGGAGCGGCCGACCTGTTTCCGGCTGGCCCCGACGGCTCGGAGCAACGCGAGTTCGCGGAGTCGCTGCGCGACGATCATCGAGAAGGTGTTGTAGATGATGAACGTTCCCACCAGCAACGCGATCGCACCGAACGCGAGCAGGAAGTAGTTGAGGAAGTTCAGCGCTTCCGAGACCTCCGACTTGGTCTCTTCGGTGACCTCCGCCCCGGTCTGCACCTTCATGCCCGGCACAGCGGCCGCGACCTCGTCCCGCAGTTCGTCCGGGGACAGGGAGCCATCGCCCGCGATGTTGAGGAATCCGACGTGCCGGCCATCGGTGAACAGCGACGACGCCTGCGATTCGGTGAACATCGCCCCGACGTAGCCGCCGGTATCGGTCTCGAGGTTGTAGATGCCGCTCACCGTCACGGGGACCATGCCCTGCGCGATGGAGAGGATCGAGGTCTGGTCTCCGACCTCGAGGCCGCCGCGCTCGGCGGCGCTGGCGTTGAGCGCGATCTGGCCGTCCTCGGCGGGCGGAGTGCCCTCGATGAACTCCTGCGATTCGCCGACGAATTCCTCGGGCGGGAAGTACGCGTACCCCTCCACCGGGGCGCCCCCGGTCTGGATCGCGGCACCGTCGGAGCCGAGAAGGACGAGCGTACCGCCGATGTACGGGGTGGTTCGGTCGACGGCCGGAAGCGCCTCGACCGCCGCGATGTCCTCGACCGGCACGCCGCTCGAACCGGATTCCTCGGCGCTCACGCGAACATCGACGCCCTGCGCGACGTCGCCGAAGATACCGTCGAACGTGCGCTGCAGCGTGTCGGTGAAGACGAACGAACCGGTGATGAACGCCGTGCCGAGCACGACGGACAGCACGGTCAGCGCAAGTCTCACCTTGTGCGCGGCAAGATTGCGCAATGCCACCTTGCGGATGGGATTTCCACTCATGCTCGGAACGCTCCTACTTCGCCAGAGGTGACATGGCGGCAGGATCGAACTGCTTCATGCGATCCAGGACCGAGTCGGCGGTGGGGTCGCGCATCTCGTCGACGACACTGCCGTCGGACAGGAACACGACCCGGTCGGCGTACGCGGCGGCGCGCGGGTCGTGCGTGACGATCACGACCGTCTGCCCGAACTCGTCCACCGAGGCACGCAGGATGGACATCACCTCTCCGGACGAACGCGAATCGAGGTTGCCGGTCGGCTCGTCACCGAAGATGATCTCGGGGCGGCCGGCAAGCGCTCGGGCACACGCGACGCGCTGCTGCTGACCACCCGACAACTCACCGGGTCGGTGGCCGAGGCGGTCGCCCAGACCGAGGCGCCCGACGATGGTGTCGAGCCACTCCTGGTCGACTTTCCGTCCGGCGATGTCGACGGGCAGCGTGATGTTCTCGAGCGCGGTGAGCGTCGGGACGAGGTTGAAGGCCTGGAAGACGAAGCCGACGCGGTCGCGACGCAGTTGCGTCATCTCCTTGTCGGACAGGCTCGTCAGATCGGTGTCACCGATGAACACCGCGCCGGAGGTCGCGCTGTCGAGACCGGCGAGGCAATGCATCAACGTCGACTTGCCCGATCCTGACGGGCCCATAATGGCCGTGAATTCACCGGCGGCGAATTCCACCGTGACACCGTCGAGTGCGTGAACGGCGGTTTCACCTGTTCCGTAGATTTTCTTGAGGTCCTGGGATCGGGCTGCGGGAGCCGAGTGCGATGGCATGAAACCATCTTCCTCGGCCGCACCCTCTCGCACCATCGGGGAGGACCCTGATCCCTGTTTCAGGGATTCTGCGGGTGCACCTGCGTCGGCAGCGGCTTCAGGCCCAGCGTGCCTGCCCCCCGTCGAGCGGAACCGTCGCGCCGGTCAGGTAGCGGGCATCGTCGCTGACGATCCACGCGACCGCCCGGCCGATGTCTTCCTCGCAGTCGCCGATACGCCGCAGCGGGATGGTCGCGACGAACTCCGCGGCTTCCTCGGGGCGGTTCTCCGTCCACCACTCCAATCCCGGGGACATCGCGTGGGGCGCCACGGCGTTGACGCGGATACCGTCGACACCCCATTCGGATGCGGCGGCCCGGGTCAGCGATCTGAGTGCCTCCTTGACCGAGGCGTACCCGCCGTACCCGGACATGTCCCAGCGCACGGCCGCGGAGCTGACCATGTTGACGATCGAGCCCCCGCCGCGCGCCTTCATCAGGGGATACACCGTCTGCATCGCGTGCAGGGACGCCACCGGCCCGGTGCGGTAGGCGTTCTCCATCAGCTTCGCGGTGAGGTCGAGAACGGGTCCGAGCGGGTTGAGACTCGCATTGTTGACGAGGATGTCGACGCCCCCGAACAACTGAGCCGTCCGCTCCACCGCGGCGGTGATCTGGTCGAGGTCGGCGATATCGCATCGGAGCGGCTCGGCGGTGCCGCCCACCTCCCGGATCTGCCGGACCGTGTCGTCGAGCTTGCTCTCGGTGCGGCCGGTCACCGCGATGGCGGCGCCCTCACGGGCCAGAGCCAGCGCGACGCCCTGACCGATTCCCTGCCCGGCACCGGTGATCAGTGCAACCTTGCCGTCCAGCTTGCCCATGAGATCTCCCTGTCGTCGGCGTCGACCGAATCAAGCAGATCCTGCGATCGCGCGCGGTATTGCCGTCCCGCTGACCGGGAAGCTCCCCTACCCTGGGTCCATGCGGATAGGCGCCCACGTCCGTCAGGACGACGACCCCATCGGGCAGGGTGAGCAGCTCGGCGCCGATCTGGTGCAGCTGTTCCTCTCGGACCCACAGAAATGGGACACCCCGGGTGAGCACCCGAGGAAGGATCAGATTCTCGCGTCGGACATCGACGTGGTGGTGCATTCGCCGTACGTGGTGAACGTCGCGAGTCTCAACAACCGGCTGCGCATGCCGTCCCGGAAGGCTGTCGCCGACCATGCCGAGGCTGCGTCGCACATCGGGGCTTTCGGCCTGGTGGTCCACGGTGGACATGTGCGCGACGGCGAAAATGTCGCGGCCGGTGTCGAGAATTGGCGGAAGCTGTTCGAACGCCAGGAGGACAAGGGCGGCTTCCCGGTGCCGATCCTGGTCGAGAACACCGCGGGCGGTGATTTCGCGATGGCGCGGTACATCGACGCGATCGGCAGGCTGTGGGATGCCATCGGCGATTACGGCGCCGGTTTCTGTCTCGACACCTGTCATGCCTGGGCGGCGGGCGAGGATCTCGTCGGCATCGTCGACCGTGTCAAAGCGGTGACCGGACGAATCGACCTGGTGCACCTCAACAATTCGAGAGACGAATTCGATTCGGCGCGCGACCGGCACGCGAACCTCGCCGACGGCACCATCGATCCGCAGTTGCTCGCCGAGATCGCCGTGGCGTCCGGTGCGCCCGTCGTCCTGGAGACGCCCGGCGCCGGTATCGCCGACGACATCGCGTACCTGCGCGAGCACACCGCGTAGGGCTCAGGAGGTCGCGGCGTCGCTGCGCCACTGTCCGATGCCCACCACTCTCAGCAAGGCGAGGGCTTCCGCAGCGGGTGTATCGGCGCCGCCGAGTAGACCAGCACGGGCTGGTCCGCGTCGGGTATTTTCGTCGATCCCTTCGGGCGAGTGCGGTCGGTCAGCCCGGCAGGTCGCCGGTGAGGTAGCGCTGAAGCGTCGGAGCGACGATCTCCACGATCCGTCCCGACGGCAGCGACGCGAGCGGTTCGAAGGCGAGGATGTACCGCACGAGCATGATCCCGGTCATCTGGGTCGCCACGAGTTCCGCCCGAAGTCGTCCCGTTCCGGCGGGGTGGTCGATCCGGGCGAGCAGCGGTTCGAGCGCGACCTCGAGCAGCAGGGTACGGATCAGACTGCCCTCGCCACCCGCGATCTCCGAGCGGAACATCGCGACAGCGGCGTCGCGGTGCCCGGAGTCCCACAGCCCGATGACAGCGGCGGCGAGAGCGTGTCCGAGGTCCTCGAGAGGCGATGCGTACACCGGCGCAAGGACGTCGTGCGGATCGACGGGCAGTGCGATCGACGCGGTGAACAGATCGACCTTGGAGCCGAAGTAATGATGCACGAGGGCCGGGTCGACATCCGCTTTCGCGGCGACCGCACGAATCGTGGTCTTCTCGAACCCGTTGGCGGCGAAGAGTTCCCGTGCGGCGTCGAGGATGGTCTCACGCGCGCCGGACGTTCCCGGCCGCCGTCCCGACCGCGGGCTCACTGCGTGCGACGACGCAGTGTCGCCGCCCCCAGCGCCAGCGCCACCGCGATAAACCCCACGACGACGACGAGATTGCGGAGCATCGGACCCGTCGTTCCCTGCCGACTCGCGACCTCCTGCAACGCTTCGACCGCGTAACTGAGCGGAACGACATTGCTGATCCAGCGCAGCCAGTCCGGGAGATCCTCGCGCGCCACGAGCAGGCCGCACAGCAGGAATTGCGGAATCACGAGTACCGGCATGAACTGCACAGCCTGGAACTCGGTGCGGGCGAACGCACTACACAACAATCCCAGCGAGACGCCGAGAACTGCCACCAGGATCGCGATCACGAGAACCCATGCGACCGGACCCTCGGCGGCGACACCGAGCAGGCCGAACGCGACGACACATGCCAGGCCGGCCTGCACGACCGCCGCCGCGGAGAACGCGCTCCCGTATCCGGCGAGGAGATCGAGTTTCGCGAGCGGGGTGGCGAGAATCCGCTCCAGAGTTCCGGAGACTCGTTCGCGTTGCATCGCAATGGAAGTCACGAGAAACATGACTACGAACGGCAGTATCCCGAGCATGACGATCGCGATACGGTCGAACAGGGTCCGGCCGTCTGGGCCGGCCGGGGTGTTCTGGTACATGAAGTACAGCAGGATCATCAGAAGGCTCGGTACCAGGGCGATCATCACGACGGTGCGGTGATCCGCCTTCAACTGCCGCAGGATTCGTTCGGTGGTCGCCGCATACGCAACCGCATTCATGACGGTGCCTCCGTGCTCGTACGGATCAACCGGAGAAACGCGTCCTCGAGGCGGGTTTCGCCGGTCCGGTCGCGCAACTGCGCAGGGGTGAGTTGACCGACGAGTCGGCCTTCGCGCAACAACAGCAGGTCGTCGCAGCGGTCGGCCTCGTCCATCACATGACTGGATACGAGCACGGTGACGCCACGTCGCGCGAGTGAGCGGAAGTGTTCCCACAGTTCGACTCTCAGCAGCGGGTCGAGCCCTACGGTCGGTTCGTCGAGCACCAGGAGTTCGGGATCCCCGACGAGCGCGCACGCGAGCGACACGCGTCCGAGTTGCCCACCGGACAGCGCGTCGGCGCGGGTACGGGCGTGGCTTCCGAGCCCGACTGCCTCGATCGTCTCGTGGACGGTGGAGCGAGGTCTGCCGTAGAGGGAGGCGAAGTAGGCGACGTTGTCGGTGACAGTCAGGTCCGGGTAGACGCTCGCCGACTGGGTGACGTACCCGACGCGACGGCGGAGTTCGACTGTCCCGGCGGGGAGACCGAGCACGGTCACCGTGCCGGATTCGACGATCTGCCCGCCCACGATCGAGCGCATGAGCGTGGTCTTGCCACAGCCCGACGGGCCGAGCAACCCGGTGATCGAGCCGCGCGTGACCTGAAGAGAGACCTCGTCGAGGGCGAGATGGGGACCGCGGCGAACGCGAAGATCGTGCACATCCACGGCGAGGGAGTTCGGTGGAGTATTCATCGCGACTCAATTCATCGAGCGTTGAAATATGCGTTACGGCTACTGTCCGCCGTGATGTGATCGACGTCAATGCCTCCGAGCGCCTTCCCGGATTCCCGAGTCGCGCGCCGTACCATGTGCCCCATGATTCGCACCCGTATCGGCCTCGCCGTCTCCGCCGCCGCGTTGGTTCTCGCGGGTTGCTCCGCTTCGGACAACGATCCGGCACCCTCGCCGGCCGTGTCGGTGAACACGCCGACCACGCAAGCGCCCGAGCCGGACTCCTCGAACACCCCCACCGATGCGGCCGAGAAGGTCTCCCCCGCGGGTGCCGGAGCGAAACTCACGGTCACCGATATCCGGACCGGAGTGCACGAGGGCTTCGACCGCGTGGTGTACGAACTCGACGGCGAAGGCACACCCGGATGGCGGGTCGGCTACGTCGCCGAAGCCGTCCAGGACGGGAGCGGCAACGATGTCACCGTCGCCGGCGATGCCGTCCTGCAGGTCCTGATCGACGGATCCGCGTACCCGTTCGACAGCGGTGTCGAGCCGTACGCCGGGCCCGATCCCGTCCTCGCCGCACCGGGCGGTTCGGTGGTCGAGGTCACCGGCTCCGGTGTCTTCGAAGGCGTCACCCAGTCGTTCATCGGCGTCTCCGAATCCGGCACCCCGTTCGCGGTCTATTCGCTCAGTGACCCGGAGCGTGTGGTGATCGACGTCGCTCGCTGAGGCGGAGAGAGCAAAAACGGTTGGGTCCCGGACTGCCCGGAACCCTAGGCTTGACCTCTAGCGCACTCGAGGTTCTACCGTCGGGTGCGAGCTGAGGAGGCCCCGTCCATGAGTATGGAAATCACCGCGTGGAACGCGATGTACAACGCGATGCACGCAGAGAGCGATCGACGCCCGTTCTCGCGCGCCACCCTGAAGCGGATCGCCGCGTTCGCCGGTCCGCACCGGCGGAACATCACCATCTACCTCCTCCTGAGCGTCGCGATCGCCGCGCTCGGCGTCGCGACACCGGTCCTCGCCGGCCGCGTGGTCGATGCGATCGTGGACAACGCCGCAGTATCGGTGGTGGTGTGGCTCGCCGTGATCATCGCCGCACTCGCACTCGTCGAGGCCGGCCTCGGCATCGCCAACCGGTGGTTGTCCTCGAGCATCGGCGAAGACCTGATCCTGGATCTGCGCACCACGGTGTTCGACCACGTACAGCGGATGCCCGTCGCGTTCTTCACGCGCACGCGCACCGGCGCACTCGTCTCTCGTCTGAACAACGACGTGATCGGCGCGCAGCGCGCCTTCAGCGACACCCTGTCCGGGGTGGTCGGCAACCTCGTCACCCTCGTCATCACCCTCGTGGTGATGCTCGGGATCTCCTGGCAGATCACCCTGCTCGCACTGTTGCTGCTCCCCATCTTCATCGTGCCCGCCCGCCACATGGGGACTCGGCTCGCGCAACTGAGCCGCGAAGCGGCGAACCACAACTCGGTGATGAACACCCAGATGACCGAACGGTTCTCGGCGCCCGGCGCCACGTTGATCAAGCTGTTCGGCCGGCCGTCCCAGGAATCCACCGAGTTCGCCGTCCGCGCGCGCCGGGTGCGCAACATCGGCGTGCGCACCGCGATGCTCCAGAGCGTCTTCGTCACGGCGCTGACGCTGGTGTCCGCGCTCGCGCTCGCGCTCGTCTACGGGCTCGGCGGCTTCTACGCGCTGCGCGACCAACTGGACCCCGGGTCGGTGGTCGCGATGGCCATGCTGCTCACCCGCCTCTATGCCCCGCTCACCGCGCTGGCCAGTGCCCGCATGGACGTGATGAGCGCGATGGTGAGCTTCGAGCGGGTCTTCGAGATTCTCGATCTCGAACCGCTCATCAAGCAGTCCCCCGACGCCCGCGACGTGCCCAAAGGCCCGGTATCGGTGGAGTTCCGCGACGTGAGCTTCGCGTATCCCTCTGCCGACAAGGTGTCGCTCGCGTCGCTCGAGGAAGTCGCGGTGCTCGATTCCCGCGGCGGTGAGACGGTGCTGCACGATCTGTCGTTCCGGGTGGAGCCGGGGCACATGGTTGCCCTCGTCGGATCGTCCGGTGCCGGTAAATCGACTGTTGCACAATTGATTCCGCGTCTCTACGACGTGGACTCCGGGTCCGTGTCGCTGGGCGGGGTCGACGTGCGCGACCTGAGCACGGATTCGATCCGCAGCACCGTGGGACTCGTGACCCAGGACGGACATCTGTTCCACGACAGTGTGCGAGCGAATCTGCTCCTCGCCCGCCCCGGCGCCACCGAAGACGAACTGTTCGACGCCCTGCGCCGCGCGCGACTGGCCGACCTGATCCGGTCACTGCCCAACGGACTCGACACCGTGGTGGGCGAACGGGGCTACCGCCTGTCCGGCGGCGAACGCCAGCGGCTCACCATCGCGCGTCTGCTGCTCGCCCATCCACAGGTCGTGATTCTCGACGAGGCCACCGCGCACCTGGACTCGACGTCCGAAGCTGCGGTGCAGGAGGCACTCACCGAAGCACTCGCGGGACGGACGTCGGTGGTCATCGCGCACAGACTGTCCACCATCCGGGCCGCCGACCAGATCCTGGTGGTCGAGGACGGCCGAATCGTCGAGCGCGGCACCCACGCCGAACTCCTCGCGGCCGGGGGTCGCTACGAAGAACTCCACCGAACCCAGTTCGCCGATTCAGGACCGAAGTCGTCCGCGTTGGTTCCCACACTGGGGTCATGACTACGAACGAATCGGAACTGATCCTCTCGCTGCTCGACAACCAGTACTCGGCGCTTCGCAATGCGGTGTCGGACCTGACCGAGGAACAGGCACGTTCTGTGCCGAGCGCGTCGTCGCTCAGCCTCGCGTCACTGCACAACCATCTCGTGCAAGGGCATGCCGCTGCCGCCGACCGGATCGCGGGCACCGTGAACCCGGACCGCGATCCCGTCGAGGACTGGCAGTCGGCGTGGCTGGTCGACGACGCCGACAGCGCGGCCGACCGGCTCGCACGACTCGACGCCGTCGCCGAACAGTTCGCCGCGGTGCTGCGTGCCGAGCCCGACCTCGACCGTGTCGTCGACCTGCCGGCAGATATCGCCCGGTGGCTGATACACGACGGCCCACTCACCGTCCGGTTTCTTGCTCTACACCAGATCGAGGAGTGGGCTCGTCATGCAGGTCATGCCGACGTCATTCGTGAATCGATCGACGGCGCAACCGCCGCTACGCTCAGCGGCGCGACGTGGTGACCTGACGGTCAGTCGCGGCCACGGAATCCGCCGCCGCTCTGCTCGCGACGGTCGCCGCGATCCTTGCGGTGGGTGAAGTCTCCGCTGCCGCGGCGCTCGCCACCGCTCCGACGGTCGCCGCCGCGGTCGTCGCGACCACGGTAGTTGCTGCTCGGCCGGCCTCCGGGTGCACCCGAATCGGGCTGCAACTGGATGAGCACACCCGAGATGCGGGTTGCCCGCAGCGCGTCGAGCGTCTGCGCCGGCAGATCCTTCGGGAGTTCCACCAGGCTGTGGTCGGCGCGGATGCTGATGTGTCCGAAGTCGCCGCGGCGGAGGCCGCCCTCGTTGGCGATGGCACCGACGATCGCACCCGGCTGCACGCGGTGCCGCTTGCCCACCGAAATCCGGTAGGTAGCCATCTCCTGGCCGTCGCGACCGACCTTCGGACCGTCGTCGAATCGACGCGCGGGGCGCTCACGCGGCTCGCGTTCACGGCGCGGAGCGGCGACGGGCTCGGGCTCGTGCTCCAGGAGGAACGACTCGCCGTCGCGCGACATCAGGGCCAGAGCGGCCGCGATGTCCGCGAGCGGTACGTCGTGCTCGCGCTCGTAGTCCTCGATGAAGGTGCGGAACAACTGGAGGTTCTCGGACGCGAGCGCCTCGGTGATCGCGTCGTAGAACTTCGACACGCGCTGCGCGTTGACATCGTCGATGCTCGGCAACTGCATTTCGGCGACCGGCTGGCGGGTGGCCCGCTCGATCGACTTGAGGAGATGCCGTTCACGCGGGGTCACGAACAGCAGCGCGTCACCGGTGCGCCCGGCGCGACCGGTACGGCCGATGCGGTGCACGTACGACTCGGTGTCGTGCGGGATGTCGTAGTTGACCACGTGGCTGATGCGGTCGACGTCGAGGCCACGTGCCGCGACGTCGGTCGCCACGAGGATGTCGAGCGCACCGCTCTTGAGCTGTCCGATGGTGCGCTCACGCTGCGCCTGCACGATGTCGCCGTTGATCGCGGCGGCGGAGAACCCACGGGCGCGCAGCTTCTCTGCCAGATCCTCGGTGGCCTGCTTCGTGCGGACGAAGATGATCATGGCCTCGAACGACTCGACCTCGAGGATCCGGGTGAGGGCGTCGAGCTTGCGCTGATGGGATACCGACACCCAGCGCTGGGTGGTGTTCGCAGAGGTCGTCGTCTTCGACTTGACGGTGATTTCCTGCGGGTCCTTCAGGTACTTCTTCGACAGACGGCGGATCGCGCCCGGCATGGTCGCCGAGAACAACGCGACCTGTTTGGTCTCCGGGGTGTCGGCGAGGATCCGCTCGACGTCTTCCTGGAAGCCCATCGTCAGCATCTCGTCGGCCTCGTCGAGGACGAGGTATTCGAGTTCCGAGATGTCGAGGGTGCCCTTGGCAAGGTGATCGATCACACGTCCGGGGGTACCGACGATGACCTGTGCGCCGCGGCGCAATCCTGCCAGCTGAACGCCGTAGGCCTGGCCGCCGTAGATGGGCAGCACATGCAGCCCGGGGATGTGCGTGGAGTACTTGCCGAAAGCTTCCGCGACCTGCAGTGCAAGCTCGCGGGTCGGCGCAAGGACCAGCGCCTGCGGCCGCTTCTTCGTGGTGTCGATCCGCGAGAGGATCGGCACCGCGAATGCGGCAGTCTTGCCGGTGCCGGTCTGAGCGAGACCGACGACGTCCCGTCCCTCCAGCAGTGGTGGTATGGTCGCCGCCTGAATCGGCGACGGGGTCTCGTAACCCACGTCCGAAAGGGCCTGCAGCACACGGGGGTCGATGTCGAGATCGGCAAACGTGATAGCTGCGGTCTCCTGGTTGGGGGCGTCTTCGATTTCACTCATTTGACCAGCAGTTTATCGGATCGGTGCGGCTTGCCGCGCCATACCCCGGCTATGAGAGTGCTTTCACCTCCCTGCCAGGGCGTGTTCGCTCACACCTTCGGGCACGCGACCACGCCTTCCCCGACGACGAGAGGACCGCCGCTGTGCCGGACTCCCAGGCCATCCCCACCCACTGGTACAACATCGCCGGAGATCTGGACGTCGCGCCTCCTCCACACCTGCATCCCGGCACCCGGGAACCGGTGACCGCCGACGATCTCGCACCACTGTTCGCGAGTGGCTTGATCGAACAGGAGTTGTCCACCGAGACGGACATCGCGATCCCGGAACCCGTCCGGGAGGCGTATGCGAACTACCGCACCACGCCGTTGATCCGCGCCCGCTCGTTCGAGAAGGCACTGGGCACCCCGGCCCGCATCTACGTCAAGTACGAAGGGGTCAGCCCTGTAGGCAGTCACAAAGTCAACTCCGCCGTCGCGCAGGCCTATTACAACTCCCTCGACGGGGTCACCCGGCTCACCACCGAGACCGGCGCCGGGCAGTGGGGCTCGGCACTGGCGTTCGCGTGCGCCAAGTTCGGTATCGACCTCGAGGTGTGGCAGGTGCGCGCCTCGTACGACTCCAAGCCCTACCGGCGCTTCCTGATCGAGACCTACGGCGGCACGGTCCACGCGAGCCCGTCGGAATTGACCGAGGCGGGGCGTGCGGTGCTCGCCCGGGACCCCGACACCCCGGGCTCGCTCGGCATCGCCGTGTCCGAAGCCGTCGAGGTCGCGGTGAAGGACCCGCACGCCCGGTACACGCTCGGCAGCGTGCTCAACCACGTCGTGCTCCACCAGACGGTGATCGGGCTGGAAGCGGTCGAACAGCTACGCGCAGCGGGCGAGGACAACGCCGACGTCGTGTTCGGCTGTGCCGGTGGTGGTTCCAACCTCGCCGGCCTGGCGTTCCCCTTCATCCGGGAAGTGATCCACGGTCGAGCGAGAACGCGTGTCGTGGCCGTCGAGCCGACCGCGTGCCCCTCGATCACGCAGGGTGAGTACCGGTACGACCACGGCGACATCGCCGGACTGACGCCGCTGCTGAAGATGCACACCCTCGGACAGGACTTCATTCCCGATCCGATCCACGCGGGTGGGCTCCGGTACCACGGCATGGCGCCGCTGCTGAGCCACACCGTCGAACTCGGATACGTCGAAGGCCGCGCGGTCCGTCAGACCGACGCCTTCGCCGCCGCGGTCGAGTTCGCGCGGAACGAGGGAATCGTTCCCGCCCCCGAGGCGTCCCACGCGATCGCGGCAGCCGCCGACTACGCCCGGGGGCTCACCGAGCCCGAGGTCATCGTGATCGGCCTGTCCGGACACGGCCAGCTCGACCTGCCCGCCTACGACGCCTATCTCTCCGGGCGCCTGACTTAGCCGATCCGGGCGGTAGCCGATCCGGGCGGCACGCGGTCCACGACGTGCCGTCCGGCCCATACTGGAGAGGTGCCGTATGCCTCTCGAGAGGACGCCGGGCGGAAGCTCGCCCGCGCGGCAAGGCACCTGCGCGACACTCGGGATCCCGTGGTGCTGGCTCTGCCGCGCGGGGGGATCCCCGTCGCGCGGGAAGTCGCCCTCGCTCTGAGCGCACCGCTCGACGTTCTGGTGGTGCGCAAACTCGGGGTGCCGTGGCATCCCGAGCTTGCGATGGGAGCCATCGCGGAGGGCGGGTTCCGCGTCCTCAACGAGGACGTCGTCCGGGTGAGCCGGATCGACGACGACACGATCGATGCAGTCGAAGCGCGAGAGCGCACGGAACTCGAGCGGCGGGCCGCCCTGCTCCGCGCCGGGCACGCGCGACTCGAGTTGTCGGCCCGCACCGCATTGATCGTCGACGACGGGATGGCTACCGGCGCCACGGTCGCGGTGGCGTGCCTGGCGGCGCGTGCGAGCGGCGCCGTCGTCGTGATCGTGGCCGTGCCCGTCGCCTCCCCCGAGGCTGCCCGCCGGGTTGCCCGGGTCGCCGACGAGGTGCTCTGCCCGTGGATTCCGCGCGATACGAACAGCGTGGGTGCCGCGTACGACGACTTCCATCAGCTCGAGGACGACGAGGCCGTCCGGATCCTTCGCAGCACTCGGTTGTGATCTGCAACTCATCGACCATGTAGCATCGTGCCCATTACCCGGCGGTAGGTTGTGTTGTGCACATCACGCTTATCGGACTGTAAATTATTCGCAATTCGGACGCCCGGGTGATGCAAATCCCAATGAACTGTGATGCAATGCACACCGCAGATTCAAAAAGATGGAGGGTCGCAGTGAGTGAGATTGCCGTACCACAGTCGTTCTCGATTCCGGAGAACGTCTCGATGGCCGATTCGGTGTTCCGGCACGAGAAGGAATCCCCGGAGTTCGTAGCGTTCGAGCGGCCCATGGACGGCAAGTGGGTGAAGGTCTCCGCACGAGAGTTCGCCGACCAGGTCCGCAGTGTCGCCAAGGGCCTGATGGCCTCGGGCGTCGAGTTCGGTGACCGCGTCGCGATCCTCTCCGGGACCCGCTACGAGTGGGTCCTGCTGGACTACGCGATCTGGACCGCGGGTGGCGTCACGGTGGCCATCTACGAGACCTCCGCCGCCGATCAGTCCAAGTGGATCCTCGAAGACTCGGGCACCTCGATTCTCGTGGTGGAGAAGGACGAGTACGCCGACGTCGTGCGCGAGGTCGCCGACGCCGCACCCGCCCTTCGCGAAATGCTCACGATCGAGCCCGGCTCCGGCGGCAAGAGCGCCGTCGAGGAACTCATCGCCCGCGGCGCGGCGATCACCGACGAGCAGGTCGAGGAACGCCGGGCTCAGGTCGTCGCGGAATCCGGCGCGACCCTCATCTACACCTCGGGCACGACGGGCCGCCCCAAGGGTGTTCTGCTCAAGCATCGTCACCTCTACGCCGAGTCGACGGCGTGCGCCATCGCCCTGCCCGAGAGCATGCAAGCCGGCCGTCGCACGCTGCTCTTCCTGCCACTCGCGCACGTCTTCGCACGTCTGATCTCGTTCTCGGCCTTCGACAGCCGGGTGACGGTCGCGCACACCTCGGATCTGACGACCCTGCTCGACAAGTTCGCCGAGTTCCAGCCCGACTTCATCCTGTCGGTGCCCCGGGTCTTCGAGAAGGTCTACAACTCCGCGAAGCAGAAGGCCTACGACGGCGGCAAGGGCAAGATCTTCGAGAAGGCCTCCGACGTCGCGATCCAGTACAGCCAGTCGCTCGAGACGGGCGGACCGGGCCTGGGCCTGAAGATCAAGCACGCGGTCTTCGACCGGCTCGTCTACGGCAAGCTGCGTGCTGCTCTCGGCGGCAAGGCGAGCATGGCCGTCGCCGGCGGTGCCGCACTGGGCGCGCGCCTCGGACACTTCTTCCGCGGAGTCGGCGTCAACGTGCTCGAGGGCTACGGCCTGACCGAGACCACCGGCGGCATCATCATGAACACCCCCGCCGCACAGAAGATCGGCAGTGTCGGCAAGCCGTTCAACGGCTGCGCCGCGAAGATCGCCGAAGACGGCGAACTGCTGCTCAAGGGCCCACAGGTCTTCGAGGGTTACTGGCAGAACGACGAAGCCACCAAGGACGCGATCCGCGAGGGCTGGTTCCACACCGGCGACATCGGTGCGATCGACGAGAACGGTTTCGTCTCGATCACGGGCCGCAAGAAGGAACTCATCGTCACCGCGGGCGGCAAGAACGTCGCTCCGGCGATCCTCGAGGATTCGCTGCGTGCGCACCCGCTGATCAGCCAGGTGCTCGTCGTCGGTGATTCGAAGCCCTTCATCGGCGCACTGATCACCATCGATCAGGAGGCGCTGCCGGGCTGGCTCGAGCGCCACAGCCTGCCGGCCGGGACTCCCGTCGCCGACCTGATCAAGAACGCGGACCTGATCGCCGAGATCGACACTGCGGTCGCCGACACCAACAAGAAGGTGTCCAAGGCCGAAGCGATCAAGAAGTACCGGATTCTCGATACCGACTTCAGCATCGAGACAGGCGAATTGACGCCGACGCTCAAGCTCAAGCGGAACATCATCCACGAGAAGCACGGCTCGGAGATCGCCTCGATCTACAACTGATCGAGACAGCTTCGTAGCAACACTGCGCACTGTGCCCCTCGCCCGACCGGCGAGGGGCACAGTGCGTTTCACACCAGCTGGGTCACACCATCGGGCACGCCGCCGCCCGGCGCGTTCACGACACCTCGAGCACGAAGCCGGCGACCTCGTCCGTCACGAGCCGGTGTCCGGGCTCGTGCAGCAGGTCGTGCCCGGCATCGGCAAAGTCCCGCCAGCGCAGGGTGGGGATCGACGCGGCCCACTCGCGCACGGGTCCGACGGGAGCCAGCCTGTCGTCGAGGCCGTGCAGTGCGAGGGCCGCCAGGCCGGTCGCGGAGAGCAGAGCCGCGGTCTCCGGAACCGCAGCCCGGCGCGGCGTGCCGCACAGCACCACACCGCGGAACCGTGCGGCATCGGAGCGCAGAAGTGCCAGAGACGACGCCGCGCCGAGCGAATGGCCCATGAGCACGAGCGGCACTCCACTCGGTTCGGCGACAGCGGTGAGTGTCGCCAGATCCGCGGCATGGTCCGCTGTGTCTCCGGCCTGCCCCGGTTGCCCTTCCGACAATCCGTGGCCCGCCAGATCGAGGCCCCACAGTGCGATACCGTGCGCGGCGAGTCCCCCGGCGAATCGGTGGTAGTGACCGGTGTGCTGCCCCATCCCGTGCGCGAAGATCACTCCGGCGCGGGGTTCGTCGACGGACCAGTGCCGCCAATGCATCCGGCCGGTGCTTCCCGGGAAGAACGGCATGGGCGCATCCTTCCATCCGGGTGCTCAGCCCGGGGTCATCGGCCCGAGGTCACCGGCCCTAGCTCACCGGCCGGGCGATCACCAGCAATGCCCCTCGCCACGGTAAGTGGGTACCTCGACGCGGGTCTCGCCGTCCACGACGTACAAACGGTCGAAACGCTCACACAGTTCACCGGCCTTCGCGTGCCGAAACCAGACCCGGTCGCCGATCGGGATGTCCCGTGCCGCACGACCCGTCACCGGTGTCTGCACCTCGCCGGCACCCTCGTTACGGAGCAATCTCAGTCCCGCAGGGCGCACGGGGCGCGGCACCCGCGAGGTGGAGGCCGGTCCCGAGGCGATGTACCCGCCGCCGAACAAGGTCGTGATCGCCGCTGCGGGTTTCCGCACCGCGGGCAACGCGAAGAAGAGCGACGGCTGGGGCGTGAACGCGCGGTAGTGGTCGAACAGGGTGGGGACGTAGAGTCCCGATCCGGCGGTGACCTCGGTGACGACCGCATCGGCGGAGCTGACCTCGAGAGAACCCGTTCCACCGCTGTTGACGATCTCGAGGTCGCCGACGACGGCACGCACCGCGTCGACCACGGCGCCGCGCCGGGTGGCGAGTTCGGCAGCGGACGCGCGTTTGACCCAGCGGACCGGAGCCGAAGAATCCGGGAGACCTGCGATCTGGGCTTCGTAGAACATCACTCCGACTACGGCGAAGCCGGCCGAGTCGGCACGACGCGCCAGCGCGGCCACCTGGTCCGGGGTGCGCAGCGGCGAACGCCGCACCCCCAGATGCACCGGTCCGACGCGAAGCGATGCGTCGACATCCACGCACACCCGTGGCCGTACACGCGCCTGCCCCATGGCATTACGGATGATGCTCAGGTGCGCGTCCGAGTCGATCATCAGCGTGATGGAGTCGAGCGCGGCAGGGCGGGAAGCCAATTCGGCCAGTGCGCCCCGGTCGACGGTCGGGTAGCCCATCAGTACGTCGCGCGCTCCTTGTTCCACGAGCCACAACGCCTCCCGCAGGGAGTACGCCATGATCCCCCGAAATCCCTCACGCTCCGTCAGTCCGGGGCCGAGAACCTCCTCGAGGACCGCGCGGCACCGCACCGATTTGCTCGCGACCCGGACGGGCGTGCCTCCCGCACGCCGGACCAAGTCCCGCGCATTGCCGCGCAGGGTCTGCAGGTCGAGTGCGGCGAAAGGCGGATCGAGCTCGGTGGTGGCGGCGTCGAGTCGGTCGAGGGCAGCGTGGAGCAAGGCACATCCATCCGGTTGTCGGTCGGAAACGTCGGTCGGGTCGATCACGGTCGTTCGATGGCGCGGGAGGCGATGATCTCCGCCAGGTTGTCCAGTTCGATGGTTACCGCGTCGTCGTCCTGATCGACGAGCCAGCGGAGCACAAGCCCGTCGAGTAACGCCAGAGCAAGTCGCGCGAGGCTCGGGACGGGTTCGATCCATTCGGTGCCGGATCGATCGGCGCACGCCAGCAGGAAGCGGCCGGCATGGTCGTCCATCCGCTGGTACTGCAGTGCCGCGATGTCGCCGCTGGCAACGGGCGAACCCGCACCGGTGGGCGCGATCCCGGCGGGCCGGTGCCGCAACGAGTACGCGGTGATCTCGTAGGTGAGCAGCTGGCGTCCGGCCGTGAACTCGAGAGCGGGCCACATCGCGGTGAGGCCCGCGTGCAGAAGCTGACGGAGTCCGCCCAGCCCCTCCGGGCCGGGCACGTCGTCGGGAATGTCGAAGGCCGCGTTCATGGCCTCTCCCAGCTGGTCGATGAGCGTTTCCGCCATCGCGACGACGAGCGCTTCCTTGTTCTCGAAGCAGTAGTGCACGACGCCGAGGGATACGCCGGCCTTCTCGGCGACCGCACGGACGGTCACCGCGCCCACTCCTCCCTGCTCGGCGAGCGCGAGCGCCGACTCGACGAGTTGTGTCCGGCGCTCATCCGCGGGCAACCGATTCAGCATGGTCCGATCGTAGATCCCGGCGTCACTCCGGTGTGGCTATTGACCTGAACGCTTGTCCAAGATCATGATTGTGTGATGGCAACCTGGCACAACTGGGCGCGGACCGAAGCGGCGTCACCCCGGCGTTTCGACACCCCCCGCACGATCGACGACCTCGTCGCCGTGGTTGCGCGCGCGTCCCGGCGCGGCGAGCACGTCAAGGCGGTGGGCGCGGGCCATTCGTTCACAGGCGTCGCCGTCACCGACGGCACGCTGGTGTCGCTCGGCGCTCTCTCGGGGATCCTCTCGACGGAACAGACCCCCACCGGAGCCCTCGTGACCGTGTCCGCCGGCACGCGCCTGCGCGACCTGAGTGCGATGCTGTGGGAGATGGGACTGGCGGTACCCAACCTCGGCGACATCGACGTCCAAACCATCGCGGGCGCCATCTCGACCGGAACACACGGCACCGGAACGGGTTTCACGGGCCTCGCGGCTTCGGTGCAGGGATTGACCGTCGTCCTCGCCGACGGAAGCGTGGCGGAATGTTCACCCGAGCACGACCCGGCGCTGTTCGAAGCCGCACGGCTGGGCCTCGGCGCACTGGGTATCCTCGCAACGGTCACCCTCGACTGCGTGCCGGCGTTCCGGTTGCGCGCACACGAAGCGCCGTCGTCCTTGCACGAGACACTCGAAGACATCGAGTCGCTGCGGACCGGCGTGGACCACTTCGAGTTCTACTGGTTTCCCCACACCGACGGTGTGCTGACCAAACACAACACCCGACTCGACGGCGCCGCCCCCACCCAGCCGGTCGGACGGTTCAGAGGACTGCTCGACGACGAGGTCCTCTCCAACGGCGTCTTCGGAGCTTTCCAGCACGTCGGCACCCGCGCTCCCGGCGCCATCCCGCAGCTCAACCGGATCGCCTCGCGTGCCCTGTCCGCCCGCACCTTCGTCGACCGCAGCTACCGGGTGTTCGCGTCCCCGCGCCGGGTCCGCTTCCGCGAGATGGAATACGCCGTCCCGGTCGAGGCCCTGCCGGAGGTGCTCCACGAGATCGACTCCTGGCTGGAAGCAAGCGGCACCCGGATCGGGTTCCCCGTGGAGGTGCGCTTCGCCGCACGGGACGACGTCTGGTTGTCGACCGCGTACGGCCGCGAGACCGCGTACGTCGCAGTGCACCAGTATCACCGGCGCGATCACCGCGCGTACTTCGATGCGGTCGAGTCGATCATGCGTGCCGTGGACGGCCGTCCGCACTGGGGAAAGATGCACGGACGCGCCGCCGCCGACCTGCGTGCGGCCTACCCACGATTCGACGATTTCCTGGCTGTCCGCGATCGCGTGGACCCCGCCCGCATGTTCGCCAATCCGTATCTCGACCGAGTGCTCGGCGCATGACCGGCGCCGCCGCGCTCAGGTGAACGCGGCTCGGATCGAATTGCGCGCGAGGAGCTTCCGCTCCTCTTCGGTGAGACCGAGCTCGTCGTGCAAGGCAGCGAACACGTCGTCGACGTAACCGCCGAAGTACGCGGGATCATCGGAGTTGATGGTCACCGCCAAGCCTGCATCGAGCATCCGGTGCAACGGGTGCACTGACAGCGACTCGACGACGTGCAACCTCACGTTCGACAACGGGCAGGTGGTGAGCGGGATCTGCTCCTCGACGAGGCGCTCGACGAGAGCAGGGTCTTCCAGCGAACGAATCCCGTGGTCGATGCGTTCGGCCCCGAGCAGATCGAGTGCCTGCCACACGTACTCGGGCGGCCCCTCTTCGCCGGCGTGCACGGTGATGTGCAGACCCTCCGCCCGGGCGCGCGCGAAGACGTCTTCGAAGAGTGACGGCGGGTACCCGACCTCCGCCGAATCGAGGCCGAGCGCGACGATCGGGGCCTGAAGCCGCATCAGCTCGCCGAAGATCGCGTGGGCGTCCGGTACCGGATGGTCGCGCACGATCGAGGCGATCATGGCCGCGTCGACACCGAACTCCCGGCGGGACACCGCGACGGCATCGGACAGTCCCTCCACCACGTCCTCGAGCGGGACTCCGCGCACCACATGCGCCTGCGGATCGAAGAAGAACTCGGCGTGGGTGATCCCGGCGCGTGCAGCGCGCGCAAGGTAGCCGCGCGCGAGATCGGAGAAGTCCTCGGCGGTACGGAGAACCTCCATGTTCGCGTAGTACAGATCGAGAAACGACTGCAACCCCGAGAACTCGTGCCCGGACAGGAGGTAGTCGACGTCTCCGTGCGGCAACGTCACGTGGTTGCGTTCGGCCAGTTCGAGCATCAGTTCCGGCTCGAGCGTGCCCTCGATGTGCACGTGCAGTTCGGCCAGTGCATCTTCCGGCGACGCGTGCCGATCCACGTCGCCGAGATCGTCTCTCGATGTCACGGGCGTGTCCTCTCTGTCGGCTCTTCCGGCCCTGCTCAGGGCACTAGCGGCCCTGCCACACGGGTGGCCGCTTTTCCGCGAATGCCGTCGCACCTTCGCGCGCATCTTCGGAGACGAACACGGGAGCGGCCAGTTCCATCTGCTTCGAGAACGCTTCGTCCGACGCCCAGTCCACCGACTTGGCGATGATCTCCTTGGTCACCGCCACCGCCAGCGGGCCGTTGGCGGTGATGCGTTCGGCAAGCGCGAGGGCGCCGTCGAGTGCCGCGCCGGGCTCGGTCAGGGTGTTGACGAAACCGAAGCCGTGGGCTTCTTCCGCGGTGAAGGAGTCGCCGGTCAGAGCCAGTTCCATCGCCTTCTGGTACGGAATGCGGGACGGAAGCCGCAGCAGGCCACCGCCTGCCGCGACCAGACCTCGTTTGACCTCGGGAATGCCGAACTTCGCGTTCTTCGCGGCGACCACCAGATCGGTCGCGAGAACCAGTTCGGTGCCGCCGGCGAGCGCGAAACCTTCGACTGCTGCGATGAGCGGCTTGCGGGGCGGGGCTTCGGTGAAGCCGAGTCCCTTGCCGGGGATCGCAACGTTCTCACCCGCGACGAATGCCTTGAGGTCCATGCCGGCGCAGAAGTTCCCGCCGGCGCCGGTCAGCACACCGACCGAGAGTCCGGCGTCCTCGTCGAGGGTGTCGACCGCGTCGGCGAGACCGCGACTGACCGCCGCGTTGACCGCGTTTCGGGCGTCGGGCCGGTTGATGGTGATGACGAGGACTCGGCCACGACGCTCGAGCAGGACTTCGTCGGACATGAAAACATCCTTCTGTTGTGGGGTGCGGACCGTCCCCGCTCGCTCGGCCGGAGAATTCGGTTACCCGGTGTATACCGGACGCCGGCGGTCGCGAGAATGCCGTGTCCCACCGCTCACGCCACCCGCACGGCCACCGGATAGACGAACCCCTCGTCGTCGATGTACACCTGGTCGCCGGTACGGAACCACCCGTCGTCGGAGAACGTGTCGGCCGTCCCTACCGGGTCGTTCCAATAGCGTCTCGCGACGCTGGGGCCCCGGCACAGCAACTCACCTACACCGCTTTCGGCACCGGGACCGAGGAGACCCACCTCGATTCCCCCGAACGGGACACCCACACTGCGGGGATGCTGCTTGCGGTACTCGGACGGCAGTAACAGCCCGATGCCGCCCGTCTCGGCCACTCCCCACCCGCGGACGCATCGCGCGGAGGGGAACGACGCACGAGGATGCCGCCACGGCACCCTGATTCCGCGCGAACCCGACGCGACCACCGTGCCGCCGAACGCCAAGGTGGGCAGCAACTGCACACTGCACCCGACCGACGTCGACAGCGGCGCGGTGATGACCGTGCGGGCACTCTCGCCCGCCAGATTCATCGCGCGCGCAACTGCTTCGATCGTCGACAGCACGTTGGTGTTGGTCAGTTCGACCCCGTGCATGCCTCCGCCCCATCTGCGCACGTAGTACAGCAGCGCGAGTTCGTCCGGCGACGCTCCGCCGTCGAGGAACGCGATGCCGTCGGGCGGCGGGCCCTGGAGGCAGAGCACCGCACCGCTGTCGGCCACGATCCACTCGAGTTCGGCTTCGCTGCATGCCGGATCGGGCAGAACGGGTACGGCACCGGCGAGTACGACGCCGAGAAACGCTCGCAGCCACTCGAAGCCGTTGCAGTAGTCCACGACCACCCGGTCTGCCGGTCCGACACCTTGGTCGAGCAACCCGCCCGCCACCCTGGCGGCAGCCGACCACAGCTCGCGGTAGGTCAGGGTGTGTCCCGAACGATCAACCGCCGCAACATTGTTCGAGAATCTGAGCGCACTGCGGTCGAGGAGTTCCGCCAGGCACGGTTCGAGCCCTTCGTACTGGAGGATGCCTCCGGAACGGCGCGTGACACGCTCGTCCCTCAACCACCCGGCCCCAGCGGGAATCTCCACCACCGCCAATGACATGCCACCTCCCACGGCTGCGCGTGGTTGAACTATATGGCGCGCGTCACACTCGGGGGGCGTGAACGACAAAGCGGCGTAGAACGCACACGCCGGGTCACAGTGCGGCGCTCTCGGCGGCAGTCTGCGCGCCCGCCTCGCGGCGCAGTCTCTGGCTCCGCGGACGTTCGAACGCCAGCGACGCGACGAGCCCCACCAGCAGGACTGCCGTCGGCAGCCACATGGACTGGGCCATCGCCGCCGCGAACGGTTCGTGCAAGGAGACCGGCATCTCGAGGGCATCCATCTCGGACGCACCACCACTGCCCAAGCCGTTCGCCGACAGTCGCGCGGCCATGAGCGATCCCAGTGCCGCGCTGCCGAGTACCGCCCCGACCTGCCGGGTGGTGTTGTACACGCCGGAACCCGCACCGGCCAGGGCCCGCGAGAGGTGGTGGGTGGCGGTCGCCGACAACGGCGACCAGATAGCGGCGCTCGCGACACCCATCAGCCCGATCGGCAGCAACAACTGCAGACCGGACGTGTCCGGCGTCATGACCAGCGACAGCCACGCGAACGCGACGGCGAGGAGGGCGAACCCGGCGGACGCGATCACCCTCGGATGCACCCGGTCGACCAGACGGCCCACGCCCGGCGCGAGCACCCCGCTCAGCACGGCCATCGGAATCATGAGCACTGCCGCGCCGGTCGGGCTCAGTCCCCGCACCGCCTGGGCGTAGAACATGAACGGCAGCATCACGGACGTGATCGCGAAGCCGATCGAGGCGATTCCCACGTTCGCCAGGCAGAAGTTTCGGTCGCGGAACAACACGAGCGGCACGAGTGGCTCGCCGCGGGTGACCGCCTGATACCGGACGAACACCACCAGCATCGCGATGCCGGCACCGATCAGCAACCACACCCGCGCGGACCAGTCGTACGAGTTGGCTTCCTGGATGCCGAACACGAGACAGAACAAGCCCAGTCCGCTCAGGATCACGCCTGGAATGTCGAGGCGGTGGGCGTGAGTCGGCAGAACCGGCACATACCGTACGGCGAGGAGGAAACCGACGATGCCGACGGGGACGTTCACGAAGAAGATCCACTCCCACCCCAGGGTGTCCACCAGAACGCCCCCGGCGAGGGGACCGGCCAACGTCGCGATGCCTGCCACCGCGCCCCACAACCCCATGGCACTGCCACGACGGTCGGGCGGGAAAATCCTGGTGATCACGGTCATCGTCTGCGGGGACATCATCGCCGCGCCGAACCCCTGGAACACGCGCGCCACGATGAGCATCTCGACCGTCGACGACATGCCGCACCACAGCGACGCTCCCGTGAACACGACGAGACCGCCCAGGTACATCCGCCGGGGGCCGAAACGATCGCCCAGGCGTCCGGTGACCAGTAGCGGCACCGCATACGCGAGCAGATAGGCGCTGGTGACCCAGACGACGCTGTCGATGTCGGTGTCGAACGCACGCAGGATCGCCGGGTTCGCCACGGCGACGATGGTGCTGTCCACCAGGATCATGAAGAACCCGAGGCACAGCGCGGCCAAGGCCGCCCATTGCCCGCCGGCCCCCTCCGGTGTGGCCGTACCGCTCCCCTCGGTGACACCGCTCACGAAAACCCCTCCGCTCCTCGAAGGTCTACGGTATCCCGGTGGACCCGCATCTCTCGAGCATCGCCACCTTGGCATGGTGCCGTGCGCTCGGACTCGCCGACAACGCACTCACCACGCCGGGTGCGGTACTGCGCGTGGACGCGACGACGCGCACCCTTCGCATCCTGCGGGTGGGCGAGGCCGTCGCGGTGGTCGGTCCCGAATCGGCCGTGTCGGCGATCGCGGAACTCACGCCCGACCGAATCGACGAGACCGCGGTACGCGACGCCACCGGCGGGCGCGCGGTACGCATCGAGGACCTGGGACTGTGCGCCGATTGGGTGGACGCGACGCGCGTACGCGACCCCCTCGTCTCCCACGAGGCCGAGGACCTCGCCGAACTCTTGCGCCACTGCCCTCCCGACGACGTGACCGAAACCGATCTGCCGCTCGCGTGGCCGAGCCGATCGTTCGTTCTGCTCGACGACGATCGCCGGCCCCTCGCCGGAGCGGGCTACCGCGAACTGCATTCGCTGCTCGCCGACGTGCGTGTGATCTCCGCACCCGAGTACCGGCGGATCGGACTCGCCGCGACCGTGACAACGCTCGCGACCCACGACGCGCTCGACACAGGCCTGATCCCCATGTCCCGTGTGCGGCGGGGCAACGCCGCCGCGCGTGGACTCGCTGCGGTGTCGGGGTACACCGAATGGGGAACACAGATGACCGTGCGACTACCCGCCGACCCCTAATACGCGTCGGCACGAGACAGAGCGAGGTGCGCCGTGGCCGAGAACCGCGGATCAGACAAGAAGACCGGCGGCACCTACGTCGAGCCGGGTTCCGGCTTCACCCGTGACACCCGGTACATCGACACCCGCATCACCGCCGACGGCCGCGACGGCTATCCCGTCGAGCCCGGGCGTTACCGGCTCGTCGCGGCACGGGCGTGCCCGTGGGCGAACCGCGCCGTGATCGTGCGGCGACTGCTCGGGCTCGAAGACGCGCTGTCGCTCGGCTTGTGCGGTCCCACACACGACGAACGCAGCTGGACCTTCGACCTCGATCCCGGCGGTGTCGACCCGGTACTCGGCATCCCGCGGCTCCAGGACGCCTACTTCGCCCGGTTCCCCGGGTACGACCGGGGGATCACCGTTCCCGCGATCGTCGAGGTCCCGACCGGCGAAGTCGTCACCAACGACTACGCGCAGATGACGCTCGACTTCTCCACCGAGTGGACGCGGTATCACCGCGACGGTGCACCCGAGTTGTATCCGGAGAGGTTGCGGGACGAGATCGACGAGGTGTCCGACGCCGTGTACCGCGATGTGAACAACGGCGTGTACCGGTGCGGGTTCGCAGGTTCGCAGGCGTCGTACGACCAGGCGTTCGACCGGCTGTTCGCGCGACTCGATCAGCTCGAGGAACGACTGGGCACCCGTCGTTACCTCGTGGGCGAGTCGATCACCGAGGCCGACGTGCGGCTGTTCACGACTCTGGTGCGCTTCGATCCGGTCTATCACGGCCACTTCAAGTGCAACCGGAATCCGCTCACGGCGTTTCCCGCGTTGTGGGGGTACGCCCGAGACCTGTTCCAGACGCCCGGTTTCGGCGACACCGTCGATTTCGTGCAGATCAAGCAGCACTACTACCTGGTGCACACCGATATCAACCCGAGCCGGATCGTTCCGCGGGGACCCGATCTGGCGAATTGGCTCAGCCCGCACGGACGCGACGTCCTGGGCGGGAGGCCGTTCGGCGACGGCACTCCGCCACCGCCGCCGCGCGTGGCCGAGAGTGTTCCTCCCGACCACGCGCCGCGTCGTCACTCTCCGAATCCGTGACCGGGGTAGGTGCCGATGCTGAAGTACACGCCGTGCGGGTCGCGGCAGACGAACCCGTGTGATCCGTAGTCCTCGTCACGGAGTTCGACGGTGACGGTCGCACCCGCGTCGACGACCTTCCGGTACAGGTCGTCGGCTATGGAGTCCTCGGGAACGACGAGATACACCGAGCCGTCGTCGGGGTGCTGGCTCAACTCGGTCTCACGCTTGACGGACCCGAGCATGAGTCCGCCGCCGTACGGCCACGTCAGTTCGGCGTGGTCGACGCGGTTCCCCTCCCCGTAGACGGCGCTTTCGGCGAATCCGAGGGTGTCGACGAGGAACCGGATCGCGGCCCGTGCGTCGCTGTAGGACAGGCACGGCCATACTCCGGGCGCGTGGCCGCTGCCGGTGGTTGTCGTGGTTGCTGTGGTCTCCGATGTGTTCGTCATGACCCCAGTCTTCGCGCCGGTGGCTCACTCGTCTTGGACGATTGGGAACACTTCCTCGGCCAGCCAGCGGGACGGCGGCACACCGGCGAGGTCGCGCCACTCCCGGGCCAGGTGGGCTTGGTCGTAGTAGCCGCACACAGCGGCGACGTCTGCGAGGCGGTGCGGTCCCGCGGTTCGCAACAGACTTCGTGAGCGGTGAAAACGCGCGACCCGCGCGACCTCTTTGGGTGGGAGGCCGAATTCTGCGACGAACCGGCCGGTGAGATACCTACGGCTCCAGCCGAGTTCGTCGGCCACTGTCCGAACCGGACGTCCGGGGTCGGACACCAGCATCCGCCACGCCTGCGAGAGTGCGCTGTCGATTCCCACCTCGCCACTCGCCACGAGGCGTCTGGCGAGGATGCGATCGAGAATCGCGAATCTTTCCGGCCACGTCGGCGTGCCGGCCAGACCGTCGTTCAATTCCCGATAGTCCACACCCAGCACGTCCTCGAGATCGACAGCCCACGACCCCAGTGCGGCAGCAGGTACGCCGAGGAGGGCGCGGGCGCCGGCGGGCGTGAGCGACAACTGGATTCCGTGCTGGAATCCGGTGTGCGCGATGATCACCGGCGCGGACGACAAACCACTCGCGAGTGCGTCGAATGTGTCGGGCGGTCCGACGTCGGGAAGCAAGGCAACCGGCTCGCCAAACGTGATAATTACCGTAACTTCCGGTGACGGCATACCGCGATGGATTCCGGGCGGAAAGCCCGCCAGCCGATATCCTTCGTACCAACGCACGAACGGTCTCAGCAGCGGCGCAGGCCGCTGCCGAGCACCCTGGGAAACCCCGACTGCGCCAGAAGAGCCGGTCACTCGACAAGCGTAACCAGCTCCCGCAGAAAAGAGGACAGAAGCCGAATGAAGGACACCACGGGACCCGTCGAGAAAATGCTCGTGCGGTTGCTCGACAACGGCAGCAAGCTGCAGGGACCCGCAGTTGCGAAGTACGTCGACCTCCTGCGTCGTGCGCATCCGGACGAATCCCCCGCGCAGATCATCACGCGTCTCGAAAAGCAGTTCCTGCTCGGCGTCACGGGCAGCGGATCCGCGGTGGGCGCGACCGCAGCCTTCCCCGGAGTGGGTACCGTCGCGGCACTCGGCGCGGTGGGCGCGGAGACGATCTTCTTCCTCGAAGCGTCGGCTCTGCTCACCCTCGCGATCGCGGCCGTACACGGCATCGAACCCCACGACCACGAACAGCGACGGGCACTCGTGCTGGCGGTCGCGCTCGGCGACACCGGCAAGGAGATCGTCGCGGCGGCCACAGGTACGTCGATGAAGAACTTGCCGAGGGCGCTCACCGGCCAACTCGACAACAAGCAGTTGAAGGTTGTGAACAACTCGCTCGTGAAGGGGTTCGTTCGCAAGTATCTCGCCAAACGGAGCGCACTGGTGCTGGGCAAACTGGTCCCCGCCGGAATCGGTGCCGCGATCGGTGGCGCGGGCAACCGTGCGATCGGGAAGCGCACCATCACCAACGCCCGCGACGCCTTCGGCCCGCCGCCCGCAACGTGGAGCGAACTCCGGACGGTGCCTCCCGTGGCCTGACGGTGGACGTGCCGTCGGCGTACGTCCGGCGGCTGTCCCACACCCGGGTACCGATACGGTCCCGGCTCACCTCCGTACGAGCGAGACCGAAACCTCGCTGTACCCGCCGGCCGGATAGGTGGCGTAGACAAGGTGGGCGCCCTCGGCCGCGGTCAGCGAGGTGGTCGCGCCGAGCAGTTCCTCGACGAGCACGGTCAGTTCGAGTCGCGCGAGCGGTGCTCCGGGACACGCGTGGACGCCACGTCCGTAGAGCAGGTTCGGTTCCGGGTCACGGTCGAATGAGAATTCGTCGGGATCGCCGAAGATCTCCTCGTCACGGTCGGCGGACGCCCACAGCACCAGGACGCGTTCGCCCGCCGGGATGGCGCGATCGGCGACGACGACCTCGCGCGTCGTGCGACGCCGATTGGCGATGAGCGGCGGCCGGATTCGCAGGATCTCGTCGCACGCGGCGCGGATTCGGTCCGGCTCGGCTCTCAGCACACTCTGCACGTCGGGGCGGGATGCCAGGAATGACGCGACGATGCCGACACCCGCACTGATGGTGCTCAGTTCCCCGACCGTCCAGTTGCGGATCATGGAGACGAGTTCGTCGTCGGAGAGCGGCCTTCCGTCGACCCGCTCTGCGAGCAGTTCGGAGGTCACGTCGTGCGTAGGGTTCTCACGCCGCTCGTCGAGTTGTTCGCGGATGTAGCTGTCGAACTCGCCGGCGACGGCGGCCATCGCCTCACGGTCGAGTGCGAGCGTGGCCTCGCGATTCCTGCGAGCCCACTCGCGGAGCGGTTCGTGCAACCGTTCGGGCCAGCCCATGAATCGGCACTGCATGTGGTTCGCGAACGGCTCGGCCAGAGCCGACATGATTTCCACGTCCCCGTCGCCGAGCGCGTCCAGCAGTCCGCGCGTCACCTCACGGCAGTCGGGTTCGAAGGCGCGCATCCGTTCAGGAGTGAAGTACCGGTCGTTGATGTCGCGGAACAGGGTGTGCTCGGGCGGGTCCATGCCGTTGGGGACGGACCGTCGAGGGGAGACCCGATTGCTGAAGGCCGCGGGGTCGTCGAGGATGCGCACCACGTCGGCGTGGCGGAACACCGCCCAATTGCCATACGCGCTGTGGGCCACGGGGCACCGGTGCCGCATGTCGTCGTAGGCGGCGATCTGGTTGTCCTGAACGGCAGACGAGCGGGGGTCCCAGTCCACGGGCATTTCGTCGGACATGTGCCCTCCTCGTCGGAGCGGTACGGGCGTGTCCAGTGTGCCGCCCCTGAACCGCTCCCCGGGTGCGTTTGCGTCCACCCTCGTGAACTCGTCGTGTGCCCATTCCCGCGATGCGACATCGTGAGTCGTCGCGGTCCTGCACGTAAGCTCACGAAGGCTCGTGGCACCGTGCCGCGTGGCCGAGTGCAAGGGGGTTCTCACCGGTGACAACACCGTCAGCGCACACGCCGTACGGCGGTGCAGGATTCGGTGGGCAGCCGTCTGTGCCGCCCGCGGGGATCGTCGTCCAGGGACTGACCAAGGCGTTCGGCACTCACACCGCGGTAGCCGACCTGAGTTTCACGGTTCCTCCCGGTTCCGTCACCGGTTTTCTCGGACCCAACGGTTCCGGTAAGACGACCACGCTGGGCATGGTGCTCGGCCTCATCCGCCCGACCTCCGGAGCCGCTTTCGTCGACGGTGTCCCGTTCGCAGACCTCGAGCACCCCGCACAGATCGTGGGCGCGGTACTCGACGCGCGCAGCGCACACCCGAAACACACGGCTCTGACACACCTGCGCGTGTACTGCGCGGCAATCGGGGTTCCCGACACCCGCGCGACCCAGATGCTCGACCTGGTCGGCCTGGCGCCCGCCGCGAAGCGCCGTATCGGTGAGTTCTCGCTCGGCATGCGGCAGCGCCTCGCGCTCGCGACCGCGCTGCTGGGGCAGCCGCGGTACCTGGTCCTCGACGAACCGGCCAACGGTCTCGATCCCGAGGGCATGGCCTGGCTACGCGATTTCCTCGTCTCCTACGCCCGCAACGGCGGGACCGTGCTGATCTCGAGCCACATCCTGCGCGAGGTCGAACAGATGGCGGACCACCTCGTCATCATCAGCAACGGAGCACTGGTGGCCGCGAGCAGCATGGAGGAACTCCGTGCGACGTACCGGCCACGTGTCCTGGTGGCCGCATCGGACCCTGCCCGGCTCGCCACCGCCCTCGCCGCGGCCGGGCACACCGACGCGCAGGTCCAGCCCGACGGGCGTCTGGCGGTCGTGGGCCTCTCGGTCGACCGGATCACCACGCTCGCCGCCGAATCACAGGTCACCCTCTTCGGCACGACCGTCGAAAGTGTCGACCTCGAGCAGGTGTACCTGTCGATGACCGCCGGTCGCTACACGGCTACGCACCCCGGGCCCGGCGGCCCGTGGAACGGCCCCGGCTGGGGACAGCCGCCGCACCCGGCCCAGCAGTACCCGGGCTACCAGCAGTATCCGGGACCCGCGCAGATCACTCACCCGCCGCAATACGCGAATCCCCAGCACCCCGGGCCCCACCAGCAGTACGCGCCGCAGCCGTACCCCCCGCAGCCGTACCCCCCGCAGCCGTATCCCGCCCAGCCGAACCCGCCACAGCAGTACTACGGCCCACCGCAGCAACAGCCGACCGGATCAGAAGGACCCTCCGCATGACCGCGCTCCTGACCGCCGAGTTCCGCAAAGTGCTGAGCTTGCGCTACTGGTGGATTCTCGGCATCGCTCCGCTCCTCGTCGGACTGTTCTGCGGGGCGCTGACGCTGCCGGTGATGCGTCAACTCGAAGACGTGGTCGGTGAGGACTTCGCGGAGGCCGCCGCAGCGGCAGTGGGCATCTCACTGGCCCTGGCACTGGTGTTCCTCTTCGCGGCATTGTTCGGGGTGGTCAACACCGGCAGCGAATTCCAGCACCGCACGGTGATCACGACGTTCCTCACCACGCGGGGCCGCGACCGGGTTCTCGCAACAAAGCTGGCGGTCGTCGCGATCTTCGGTCTGGCGTACTGCCTCGTCGCCGAAGCAATCTCCGCCTTGACCATCTTGTTGTTCGGCGGCGGGTTCAGCGGTGCCGATTTCGGAACGGTCGGCGCGGTCCTCGGCACCGGTCTGCTCTGCGCCGTGTTGTGGGCGCTGATCGGCGCGGGAGTCGGACTGCTCACCGGCTCGATGACGGGTTCCGTTCTCGCGATCTGCGCGTGGATCCCGTTCGGTGAACTGATCGTCTCGCTGGTCCTGCACGGGATCGGGCTGGGCGCGATCGCGCAGTACCTGCCCGGACAGGTCACCTGGTACACGCTGTTCTCGGTGGTCGAAATGCCGGACGACGTCGAGATGGCGGTGCGGTGGCCGCTCGCACCCCTCGTCCTGATTCTCTGGACGGTGCTGTTCTGTGGCCTCGGCTGGTGGCGGACCCGCAACCGCGACTTCGTCTGACCCCGCGCGCTCACCGGTGTCGCCGGGCGGCGATAGTGTCGATCGGATGGCACACCTCACCGCACCGGAGTCGCCTCCGACCGGCTGGATACGCCGGCTCGGAGGCGAAGCCCTGCGCCACCGCACTCAGGCGCTGGGGGCTCTCGCGGTCACGATCGTCGCTGCACTGATCGATATCGCGTTCCCGCTGCTGACGAAGGTCGCCCTCGACAGTGCGACCGGACAGGGCGACGTCGCCCCGGACGACACGCGACTGATCGGGCTGGCCGCGGGTGCGATCGCTGCCGGTGCGGTCGTCCGGTTCGGATGCCAGTACGGCCGGCGCATGCTCGCCGGACGCTTGTCTCTGAACGTCCAGCACGACCTTCGGCTACGGCTGCTCGGATCGCTGCAACGGCTCGACGGTCACGGACAGGACCGGATCCGGACCGGCCAGGTGGTGTCCCGGTCGATCACGGACCTGCAACTCGTCCAGGGATTGCTCGCACTCGTACCGATGTCCGCGGGTGCGCTGTTGCAGTTCGTTCTCTCCGTCGTGATCATGCTCGCGCTGTCCCCGCTGCTCACACTCGTCGCGGTGGTGGCGGTGCCGATCATCGTGACGGTGGTCCGCGTCGTCCGTCCCACACTGTTCGCGGCCACGTGGTCGGCGCAGCAGCGCGCGGCGGATCTCGCACAGCACGTCGAGGAAACGGTCACCGGCGTGCGGGTGGTCAAAGGTTTCGGACAGGAAAGCCGGTCGGTCGATCAACTCGAGGATCACGGGCGCCGGCTCTACGCCGAACGATTGCGCGCGGCCCGGGTGAACTCCCGGTTCGCCGCACCGATGGGCGCCATCCCCCAGCTGGGACTGGTAGCCACCATCGCGATCGGCGGCTGGCTCGCCCTCGAAGGCACGATCACCGTCGGTACGTTCGTCGCGTTCACTGCCTATGTCGCAACGACCACCGCGACGACCCGGACCCTCGCCCAGGTCGTGATCATGGCGCAACTCTCCCGCGCGGCCGTCGAGCGTGTGTACGAAGTGATCGACACCGAGCCCGATGTCGCCGATCCCCCGCATCCTGCGACCCTCCCCGAGGGTCCGCTCGGACTGGCGTTCCGCAACGTCACCTTCGGTTTCGAACCCGGCCGCGATGTCCTGCGCGGTGTCGACCTCGAACTGTCCCCCGGCGAGACCGTCGCGGTCGTCGGCCCCGCCGGTTCCGGCAAAACCGCCATGTCGCTGCTCGTCCCGCGGTTCTACGCGCCTCACGCCGGATCGGTGTGCGTGACCTCGAACGGCGAGGACGTCGACGTCGCATCGCTGCGCGCCGCCGACGTGCGTTCGGCGGTGAGCCTGGTCTTCGACGAACCGTTCCTGTTCTCCGACACCGTCGCCTCCAACATCGCGCTCGGTCGTCCCGATGCGACCGACGAGGAGATCCGCGCCGCCGCCACGGCGGCACGGGCGGACGAGTTCATCGAGGCGCTGCCCGACGGGTACGACACCGTCGTCGGCGAACGGGGCCTGACGCTGTCGGGCGGACAGCGACAGCGCGTCGCACTCGCCCGGGCTCTGCTCGTCGACCCGCGTGTCCTGATTCTCGACGATGCGACGTCCGCGGTGGACGCGGAAACCGAAGCCGCTATCTACGCCGCGCTCCGGGCACAGCCCCAGCGCACCACCCTGGTGCTCGCCCACCGCCGCTCCACGCTGGCTCTCGCCGACCGCGTCGCGGTGCTCGACGGTGGCCGGATCGTCGACGTGGGCACCGCCGACGAACTCGACGCACGCAGTCCCGTGTTCCGGCGGCTTCTGTCGAGCAGTGAGGTTCTCGACGAGGACCTGCCCGGCGAGCCGGAGCCCCTCGACGCCCATGTCCTCTGGCCCACGGAATTCGAGCCCGAGGCCACCACACCGGCGGCCACCGGGGCACCGCCCGCTCCACGCGGCCCCGGAGGCGGTGGACCGGGCAGCGGCGCACTCGGCGCCGTCGCTCCGACACCGGAGTTGCGCGCAGCGGTGGCCGCACTGCCACCGGCTACCGAGACCCCGGGTGACGCCCCGGCATTGCGTTCGGATGCGCTGCGCCGACCGGATCCCGAGTTCCGCTTGTGGACCACCCTGCGGCCGGTGCGGCTGTTGCTCGCCGCCGTGGCAGTGTGCCTGGCGGTCGAGTCGCTCATCGGAATCGCGTTTCCGACGATCGTGCGATTCGCCGTCGACCGCGGCGTGACGCCCGGCAACCCGCAGGCGCTGTGGGAAGCGGCGTTCGCGGGCACAGTCCTCGCGCTGCTCGGCTGGGCGGCGGTGGCGATCCTGACGATCCTGACCGCCCGGGCCGGCGAGCGGGTCCTGTTCGGACTGCGCGTCCGCAGTTATGCGCACCTGCAGAGACTCGGGCTCGACTACTACGAACGGGAACTGTCGGGCCGGATCATGACGCGCATGACGACGGACGTGGATGCGCTGTCCCAGTTCATCCAGACGGGTCTGTCGACCGCGGTGGTCAGCGTGCTGACGCTGACCGGCATCTCCGTCGCGCTGATCGTGACCGACGGATCGCTGGCCCTCGTCGTCCTGGCGGCGATCCCCGTCCTCATCGCGGTGACGTTCTGGTTCAGGTCTGTCTCGCGCGATGCATATGCGCAGTCCCGCGAGCGCATATCGCAGGTCAACGCGATGTTCCAGGAGAACGTGACGGGTCTGCGGGCCGCGCAGGCCTATCGCCGTGAGGAGAACGCGGCCCGGCTGTTCGCCGAACGTGCCGACTCGTACCGTCGCAGCCGCATGCGGTCGCAGCGAGCGATCTCGCTGTACTTCCCCTTCATCTCGCTGCTCTCGGACCTCGCCCTGGCGGCGGTCGTGTTCGTCGGCGCGCGCGAGGTCGCGTCGGGTGCTGCCACTCCCGGTGTGCTCATCGCCTTCGTGCTCTATCTGAACCTGCTCTTCGCTCCCATCCAGCAGTTGTCGCAGGTGTTCGACGGTTACCAGCAGGCCCGGGTCGGGCTCCGCCGCATCGGCGACCTTCTGCGCACCGAGAGTTCCCTCGAAACCGGGCCGACCGGGGACGTTCCCATTTCCGGTCACCTGCACGGCGACGTGAGCCTTCGCGGCGTCGGCTTCCGGTACAGCGGCGCCGAGAGCGACGCGCTCACCGACGTGGATCTCGACATTCCCGCGGGCGCGACCGTGGCACTGGTCGGCCGCACCGGCGCCGGAAAGTCGACGGTCGTCAAACTGCTGGCGCGGTTCTACGACCCCACCTCCGGTGCGGTGCGCGTCGACGGGACCGATGTGAGGCGTTACCGCCTGCCGGACTACCGCGCAAGGCTCGGCGTGGTGCCGCAGGAGGCGCACCTGTTCACCGGGTCCATCGCAAGCAATATCGCCTACGGCCGGCCCGAGTCGAGTCGCGAACGCATCGAGAGTGCGGCCCGGGCCGTCGGTGCTCTGGACATGATCGCCGGGCTGAGCGGGGGTATGCACCATCCCGTCGGTGAGCGCGGGCAAGGACTGTCCGCGGGGCAGCGCCAGCTCATCGCGCTCGCCCGCGCGGAACTGGTCGACCCCGACCTGTTGCTGCTCGACGAGGCGACCGCGACCCTCGATCCCGCCACGGAACGCGCGGTGCTCGAGGCGGGGGCGACCGTCACGCGTTCGCGCACCGCGGTCGTCGTCGCGCATCGCCTCGCAACGGCAGCGCGCGCCGATCTCGTCGTGGTGGTCGACGGCGGACGGATCGTCGAAGCCGGACCCCACGAGACGTTGCGTCGTGCCGGCGGTCTGTACACCACGTTGTGGCAACTCGCCAGCGGAGCGCTCGTGCCGGAGACGGTGGGCGACGGCGTCGTACACCCGTCTTCGTCACAGATCACACGTGAGTCCTCGCATTTGTAACGGGGTCCGTTCTGCGGCGATGCACGATTGAGGGAATAATCGGCGGTCGAGAACCGTCGTCGATGGTGACCCCGTCGACTCAGATTGTGAGGTGGCTCTCGGGCATGGATGATCAGTTCGGATCGTCACACACCCACCAGCTAGCCTCATATGCATAGGCGCTCCGATCGGGTACCGAAGAAAGAAACGAGGCGAACAACTGCCGTGAGCAGCAGCTCTACATCACAGTTCGGACAGAACCAGTGGTTGGTTGACGAGATGTACCAGCGGTTTCAGGACGATCCATCGTCCGTGGACGAGAGCTGGCACGAGTTTCTCACCGACTATTCTCCCGAGGCACACGTGGCCGGAGGCTCCAACGGCGCCGAGGTGAAGACCCCCGAGAAGTCCACTCAGCCCTCCGCCACCAAGACTGCCCCGGCTGCTGCACCCGCAGCGCCGAAGGCGTCCGCCTCGTCTACCAAGGCTCCCGCGAAGTCCTCCGACAACGCCGGTAACTCTGCTGCGAAGCCGGCTGCCGCGCCGGCGAAGGCCGCACCGGCCAAGCCTGCGACCGCGTCCAAGCCTGCGACCGCGTCCAAGCCTGCTCCGAAGCCGGCGAGCACCTCTTCCGACAAGAAGTCCGAGGAGACCAAGGTTCTCCGGGGCGCGGCTGCTGCCGTCGCGAAGAACATGAACGCCTCGCTGTCGATCCCGACGGCCACCAGCGTTCGCGCGGTCCCCGCGAAGTTGATGTTCGACAACCGCATCGTCATCAACAACCACCTCGCCCGCACCCGGGGCGGCAAGGTCTCGTTCACTCATCTTCTCGGCTACGCGATCGTCCAGGCGGTCAAGGCGTACCCGAACATGAACAACCACTACGCCGAGATCGACGGGAAGCCCAACCTCGTCACCCCCGCGCACACCAACCTCGGTCTCGCGATCGACCTGCCGGGCAAGAACGGTTCGCGTTCGCTCGTCGTCGCCGCAATCCGCAACTGCGAGACGATGAACTTCGCGCAGTTCTACTCGGCGTACGAGGACATCGTCCGCCGCGCGCGCGACGGCAAGCTCACCGGCGAAGACTTCTCCGGCGTCACCATCTCGCTGACCAACCCGGGCGGCATCGGCACCGTGCATTCGGTGCCGCGCCTGATGGGCGGACAGGGAGCGATCATCGGTGCCGGTGCGATGGAGTACCCCGCCGAGTTCCAGGGCGCATCCGATGCCCGTATCGCCGAGATGGGCATCGGCAAGCTGCTGACGCTGACCTCGACCTACGACCACCGGGTCATCCAGGGCGCCGAGTCGGGTGAGTTCCTCAAAACCATCCACCAGCTGCTGATCTCCGACGAGTTCTACGACGAGATCTTCCACACGCTGCACATTCCTTACGAGCCGGTCCGCTGGCGCAAGGACGTGCCCGAGGGCCTGGTCGACAAGAGCACCCGCGTGCTCGAGCTCATCGCCGCCTACCGCAGCCGCGGCCACCTCATGGCCGACACCGATCCGCTGCAGTTCGTCCGCGACAAGTTCCGGTCGCATCCGGATCTCGACGTGATCACCCACGATCTGACGCTGTGGGATCTCGATCGCGAGTTCAACGTCGGCGGCTTCCACGGCAAGCAGAAGATGAAGCTGCGCGACGTCCTGTCCGTGCTGCGCGACGCGTACTGCCGCCACGTCGGTATCGAGTACACGCACATCCTCGAGCCCGAGCAGCAGCAGTGGATCCAGGAACGCGTCGAGGCGCACCACGTCAAGCCGACGGTCGCCCAGCAGAAGTACATTCTCAGCCGCCTCAACGCCGCCGAGGCGTTCGAGACGTTCCTGCAGACCAAGTACGTCGGCCAGAAGCGTTTCTCGCTCGAGGGGTCCGAGTCGGTCATCCCGATGATGGACGCCATCATCGATCAGGCCGCCGAGCACCAGCTCGACGAAGTCGCCATCGCGATGCCGCACCGTGGCCGCCTCAACGTGCTCGCCAACATCGTGGGCAAGCCGTACTCCCAGATCTTCACGGAGTTCGAGGGCAACCTGAACCCGGCCGCCGCACACGGCTCCGGCGACGTGAAGTACCACCTGGGCGCCGAGGGCACCTACATCCAGATGTTCGGCGAGAACGACATCAAGGTGTCGCTCACCGCCAACCCGTCGCACCTCGAAGCCGTCAACCCGGTGCTCGAGGGCCTGGTTCGCGCCAAGCAGGACATCCTCGACAAGGGCGAGAGCGGCTTCACCGTTCTGCCGCTGCTGCTGCACGGCGACGCCGCGTTCGCGGGTCAGGGTGTCGTGGCGGAGACGCTCAACCTCGCATTGCTGCGCGGCTACCGCACCGGCGGCACCGTGCACATCGTGGTCAACAACCAGGTCGGCTTCACCACCGCCCCGGAGCACTCGCGTTCGTCGGAGTACTGCACCGATGTGGCGAAGATGATCGGTGCGCCGATCTTCCACGTCAACGGTGACGACCCCGAGGCGTGTGTGTGGGTTGCGCAGCTCGCCGTGGACTTCCGCGAGAAGTTCCACAAGGACGTCGTGATCGACATGATCTGCTACCGCCGCCGCGGCCACAACGAGGGCGACGATCCCTCGATGACGCAGCCGGCGATGTACGACGTCATCGACACCAAGCGCAGCGTCCGCAAGAGCTACACCGAGGCCCTGATCGGCCGCGGGGACATCTCGCTCAAGGAAGCCGAAGACGCCCTGCGCGACTACCAGGGTCAGCTCGAGCGGGTCTTCAACGAGGTGCGCGAGCTGGAGAAGTACCAGCCGGAACCGTCCGAATCGGTCGAGCTCGACCAGACTCCGCCCGCGCGTCTGAAGACTGCTGTCGACAAGGACGTGCTCGAGCGGATCGGCGACGCGTTCGCCGATGTGCCCGACGGCTTCAGCGTGCACCCGCGCGTCAAGCCCGTGATCGAGAAGCGCCGTACGATGTCGCGCGAGGGCCACATCGACTGGGCCTACGCCGAGCTCCTCGCATTCGGCTCGCTCGTCGAGCAGGGCGCACTCGTGCGCCTGGCCGGCCAGGACTCGCGTCGCGGCACCTTCACGCAGCGTCACTCGGTGCTGATCGACCGCAAGACGGGCGAGGATTACAGCCCGCTCGCGGCAGTCGCCGCCGAGGCCGGTAACGGCGGACGCTTCATGGTGTACGACTCGGCTCTGACCGAGTTCGCAGGCCTGGGCTTCGAGTACGGCTACTCGGTGGGCAACCCCGATGCACTCGTGCTGTGGGAGGCGCAGTTCGGCGACTTCGTCAACGGCGCGCAGTCGATCATCGACGAGTTCATCTCGTCGGGTGAGGCCAAGTGGGGCCAGCTTTCGGACGTCGTGCTGCTGCTGCCGCACGGCCACGAGGGTCAGGGCCCCGACCACACCTCGGGCCGTATCGAGCGCTGGCTCCAGCTGTGCGCCGAGGGCTCGATGACCGTGGCGATGCCGTCGACCCCGGCGAGCTACTTCCACTTGCTGCGCCGTCACCACCTGGACGGCATCCGCCGCCCGCTCGTGGTGTTCACGCCGAAGTCGATGCTGCGCAACAAGGCTGCGGTCAGCAACATCGAGGACTTCACCGAGGGCAAGTTCCGTTCCATCCTCGAAGAGGTCCCGTTCGAGGACGGATCTGCCGACCGCTCGAAGGTCGAACGTGTCCTGCTGACCTCCGGCAAGATCTACTGGGAACTGCTCGCGAAGAAGCAGAAGGAAGGCCGCGACGACATCGCGATCGTCCGTGTCGAGCAGCTGTACCCGGTGCCGCGTCGCCGTATCGCGGAGACGCTCGAGCAGTACCCGAACGCGTCCGAGTTCTTCTGGGTCCAGGAAGAGCCGGCGAACCAGGGTGCATGGCCGTTCTTCGGTCTGGCGCTGCCCGAGATGCTCCCGGAGAAGCTGGCCGGGATCAAGCGGATCTCGCGTCGCGCGATGTCCGCGCCGTCCTCGGGATCGAGCAAGGTCCACGCTGTCGAACAGCAGGAGATCCTCGAGAAGGCCTTCACGCGGTAAGAAGCCCCGTTGCGGTCCCTCACGGGGGCCTGACGGTTCTCATGCGAGCCGGGTCGGTTCGTCCTACGGGACGACCGGCCCGGCTCGCGAGGTTTCGACGGCGATCGGCTCCGACGGCAGCCCGCCGATCGAGTCCGGCTGAGCCGACGCCACCACCGCAGGAAGCGCGGCGACCGCCAGATCGACGAACTGCTCGCGGGTGAGTGCGGAGTCGTGGTTCGGCGCGGTGTCCGGGTCGTGCGCCGGAGACGGCGAGATGCCCTGCTCCTGCAGCCACGCGATCGTGATGTCCTCGACGAACGCCACCCAGCCGCGGACCGCGAGGCGGACCATTGCGTCGACATCGATACCGATGCTCGGCAGGTGCGTGACCGTGCGCTCGACCATGGCGCGCCGAGTCTCCTCGAAGACCGCCCGCATGTCGGGGTCGCCGCTGACCGAACCCCGGAGCATCGAGACGTAGGTGGCGGGGCGTTCGGTGACGTAGTCGACGTACGCGACGACGGTGCCGCGCAGCATCTCCATCGGATCCAGGCTCTCGTCGGGAGCGGTCCGTTCGAGCATGTCGCGGCTGATGTGCTGCACGACCGCCACCTGGAAATCGTGCTTGGACCCGAAGTAGTGGAACAGCAGTCCGCGCGACACCCCGGCGCGGTCGGCGATGTCCTCGACCGAGATCTGGTCGAGGGAGCGACTGGCGAGTAGCTCCACGCCGAGCTCGATCAGTTGAGCACGGCGTTGCTGTGGACTCAGGCGGGTTCGCCGCCCTCGTTTCACGGAACTGTTGCCTTTCACCGTTCCATGCAAGCATTCTTATTGAATAATGGTCAACAACCTATTGACCACGTCACGCCGACCCCTTAATCTCAGATACATGAGTCTTCCGGTTACAGACACCTCCGCCGGTGAGAGCACCCGCCGGATCGATACGCTGATCATCGGCAGTGGGTTCGCCGGACTCGGCGCCGCCATCAAGCTCTCGCAGGCCGGCAAGGAATTCCTGGTCCTCGAACGCGCGGCCGAGGTGGGTGGCACCTGGCGCGACAACACCTATCCCGGTGCCGCGTGCGACGTGCCGTCGAACCTCTACTCCTACTCGTTCGCACTCAATCCCGGATGGACACGCTCGTTCTCGCCCCAGCCCGAGATCCAGGCGTACATCACCTCCGTGGCCGACAAGTACGAGGTCCGCCGGCGCACCGTGTTCGGCTGCGACGTCCAGGACGCACACTGGAACGGCGACACGCACCGCTGGGACGTGCGCACCACCCGTGGCGATTTCAGCGCCAAGAACCTCGTCTCCGCGGTCGGCGCCCTGTGCGAACCCTCGCTTCCCGACATCGCGGGAATCGACCGCTTCGGTGGCGAGATCTTCCACTCCGCCCGGTGGAACCACGACGCCGACCTCACCGGTAAGCGGGTTGCCGTCATCGGGACCGGCGCGTCTGCCATCCAGATCGTGCCCGCCATCGCCGGCACGGTCGCGCACCTCGACGTGTACCAGCGCACCGCGCCGTGGGTCCTCCCCCGCGCCGACCGCGAATACACGAAGGCCGAAAAGTTTGCCTTCCGGTACATTCCCGGCTTCCAGCGACTCTCACGCACCCTGCAGTACCTCATGCGGGAAACACAGGTGGTCGGGCTCGCCAAGGCACCCGTCTTCATGAAGCCGCTCGAACTCGCCGCGAGGGCGCAGATCCGCCGGGGCATCTCCGATCGCGCACTGCGGCGCAAGGTCACCCCGAATTTCGGAATCGGCTGCAAGCGCATGCTGATCTCCAACAACTACTACCCGGCACTCGACCGCCCGAACGTCGACCTGGTCACCGACGGCATCGCCGAGGTCACCACCGACGGCATCGTGACGAAGGACGGCACCACCCGCGAGGTCGACGCGATCGTCGTCGCCACCGGATTCCACGTCACCGACTCCCCGATGTTCGCGGGGATCTTCGGCAAGGACGGTCGCTCTCTCGCAGACGTATTCGACGAAACCGGCATGCAGGGATACAAGGGGTCCACGGTCGCGGGGTTCCCGAACCTGTTCTTCCTCGTCGGCCCCAACACCGGCCTCGGACACACGTCCATGGTGTACATGATCGAGTCGCAGCTCAACTATCTCGTCGACGCGATCGACACGATCGATCGGCATCGTCTCGGCACCGTCGAAGTGCGCCAGGACGCCCAGGACGAGTACAACCGGGGAATCCAGGACGCACTGAAGAACAGCGTGTGGAACAACGGCGGCTGCGCTAGCTGGTACCTCGACAAGCACGGCAACAACACGACGCTCTGGCCCGGTTTCACTTTCGAATTCCGCCGCATCACCAAGCATTTCGACCTCGACGCGTACCGTAGCGTGGCCGAGTCCGATCTCCCGGCACCTGCCGAAGCCGTCGAATCCGCCGGCACCACCACCGAGCGCACCGCGCCCGCATCCAGGAAGGCTGCACTCCAGTGAGCGAATTCGAGGGCAGGGTCGTCGTCATCACGGGAGCCGCATCCGGAATCGGACGGGCGCTCGCCGTCGACCTCGCCGGCCGGGGCGCCGCACTCGCACTGTCCGACGTGGATACGGTGGGCCTCGCGGAAACCGCGCGCCTGGCAAGCAGTCTCGGTGCCGAGGTGAAGTCCGATCACCTCGACGTCACGCAGCGGGAAGCTGTGTACGCGTATGCCGAGGCCGTCGTCGCCCGCTTCGGCAAGGTCAACCAGTTGTACAACAACGCGGGGATCGCCTATCACGGTGAGTTCGAACGGTCCGAGTTCAAGGACATCGAACGGATCGTCGATGTGGATTTCTGGGGCGTCGTCAACGGCACCAAAGCCTTTCTGCCGCATCTGATCGCATCCGGCGACGGGCACCTGATCAACGTGTCGAGCCTGTTCGGCCTGCTGGGCATCCCCGGCCAGACGGCATACAACGCCGCCAAGTTCGCGGTCCGCGGATTCACCGAATCCTTGCGTCAGGAAATGCTGATCGCCAAGCATCCCGTCCGCGTGACCTGCGTGCACCCGGGCGGCATCAAGACCGCCATCGCACGGAACGCGGCAGTGCCCGACGGCGACGACCAGCAGAGCTTCGCGCAGTTCTTCGACAGCAAACTCGCCCGTACCACCCCGGAGGCCGCCGCGAAGACGATCCTCCGGGGCGTCCGGAAGAACCGCCCCCGCGTGCTCATCGGCGCCGACGCCAAGTTGCTCGACGGCTGGGTCCGGATCGTCGGTCCGTCCTACCAGCGTGTCGTAGCGACGGTTGCGGGTCGCATCATGCCCAAGAACTAGGCTGCGCCGATGCCACAGCTTCCACTGCGCCTCGTGCGGACGACCCTGCGTCCCCTCTACCGGCTCACTCTCAACGCGCGGCTGCCGTACTCGGTGCAGCGGCGATTGCTCGAAGCCGCCGCACCGATCCAGCCGTTGCCGGAGGGCACCGTCGTCCGGAAGGTCACGCTCGGCGGACGACCCGCCGAACGGGTCACGGTAGGGGCGACGGAGCGACCCACAGCGGTGCTGTATCTGCACGGCGGCGCATACACCTGCGCCTCCCCCGCCACCCACCGATCGCTGGTCGCGCATCTCGCGGCCGCGACCGGATCGGTGGTGTACGCACTCGACTACCGCCTCGCTCCGGAACACCCGTACCCGGCCGCTCTCGACGACGCGGTGGCCGCGTACATCGATCTGATCACCGAGCACGGCGCAGATGCGGCGACCACCCCGCTCGCCGGTGATTCCGCGGGCGGCGGCCTGTCGGTCGCCACCGCGCGCCGGCTCATCGACCGGCACGGCGTCACACCGGCAGCGCTGGGCCTGCTGTCGCCGTGGGTCGATCCGGGCTCCCGCACCGTGCCGTTCGACCGGGACGTCGTCGTCAACACCGCTTGGGCGTTCTCGTCCGCCGAGGCCTACCTCGGCACAGGCGACCCGGCCGATCCCGGTTACGCGCCGCTGCACGGAGACCTCACGGGACTCCCCCCGACGCTGATCCAGGTGGGCGTGAGGGAAGTGCTGTACCCGCAGATCTCCGAGTTCGCGGAGAAGCTGCGTGCGGCGGGCGTCGATCTGGAGTACACCGAACAGCCCGAGTTGTGGCACGTCGCGCACCTGCAGGCCGGACTCGTACGCGAGGCGGCCGAGGCGGTGGACGATGTCGGAACGTTCCTGCGACGGCACATGTCCGGTGCGGCACCGGCAGGCACACACGACTGACAGTCGACCGGAAGAGCCGATTAATTCTATAGTTGAGATCCGACAATTCGACCGGACGGCGGATCTCATGACGGACGACCCGAACACCCCGGACATCCTGCTCAGCGATAGCGAGCGTCTGCACGCGCTCAACGTCCTGAGTGAGCACTACGCCGCAGGCCGGCTCGACTCGTCGGAGTTCTACGACCGATCCGGCTGGGTCGCGCAGGCACGCAGCCTGTCCGCCGCCCGGCCGGCCTTCGACGGCCTTCCGGGTGGTGTACCGCTGGAAATCGCCGACGGGCATGTCCGGGTGGTCGACGGGTCCGCATCCGTTCCGGCGGTGCGCCCGAACGATGCGCCCGCACCCACCGATCCGGAAACCGAACTCGTCTCGCTGCGCCAACGGGGAAGCGTCGTCGAGTCTCTCGACTGGATCATCATCGGCATCACCCTGATGACGTTTCTCGTGCTGCAGATGATCGTCGATTGGGAGTACGCCTGGGTGGTATGGCCGTCGCTGATCGTCACGCTGAGTGTGCCCCGCATGATCCTGGGTTTCAGCGACGAGGACGAAGAGCTCTACGAGGAGCTCAAGGAATCGAGCGCCGATGAGCGCAAAGCGCGCCTGCGGGAAGCGGCGGAACGGATCCGGCAGCTCGAGAGCGGCGACAGCAAACGAGAGAAGTGAGGCCCGCCCTCGGCCTGAGTCTCAGCGCGCGGCGAGCCAATCGTCCGCTGCGCGGCCGGGTTCGAGCTCCCCGCGTCGCACCGCGTCCCCCATCTCGGCGAGTTCGTCCGTGGTGAGCTCCCCTGCCACCACGTTCAGCGCCTTCACCTGCTCCGGTGTCAGTGCACCGCTGCGTATCAGCGGGACGACATTCGCGGCCGCCGCGGAGCTTCCGGCGTCCCCTGCATCTCCCGACCCGGGCTGCTCGGCGACCGCATAATCGGAGACCGAGAGCCCCTGCGGCAGCGATCTGTTCAATTCCTCGAACACGTCGTCCGGCTCGACCGCAGTGGCGCCGGGCTGCAACCGCAGCAGCAGCCCTCCCATGTATTCCGGCAGCACGTCGACCGCGCCGGAATCCAGCGCCGCCAGATCCTCGCCTTCGGAGAGCCCGAGCCGGGTATCCACGGGCGACCCGGTTCCGCGCAGCACCGCTGCGTAGATCTCGGCGAGGACCCGGCTGTCGGGCGACTGCCCCGAGCCGACGGTGAGCACACCGGGATCCGAATCCGCCGACAGGACCTGGCCGGTCGAGCATCCGACGAGTGTCGCGGCCGTCGCCATCATCGCCGCGACGCCGAGCATCCGTGTCTTCACCGATCGTCACACTCCTCGAACTCGCCCGTTGCTAGGCCGCCTCCTATCGTCCCATCCGGTTGCGGCAGCATCGGCGGGAGGCACCGCAGCACCGTTTCCTCTCACCGACGCCGAACGCCCGCCCGGAGTCCCGGACGGGCGTTCGGCGAACAGAACAGCTCGGATCAGGCGACGCCCTCGGCCTTGGCCGCTGCCGCAACAGCTTCCGCGACGGCCGGCTCGACCCGCGGATCCAGCGGGCTCGGCACGATCTTGTCGACGGACAGTTCGTCGGCGACGACCGAGAGGATCGCGTCGGCGGCCGCGAGCTTCATGCCCTCGGTGATGCGCCGGGCACCGGCGTCCAGCGCGCCCCGGAACACACCCGGGAACGCGAGCACGTTGTTGATCTGGTTCGGGAAGTCGCTGCGACCGGTGGCGACGATGGCGGCGTACTTGCGCGCGATGTCGGGGTGGATCTCCGGGTCGGGGTTGGACATCGCGAAGATGATGGCGTTGTCGGCCATCGTCGCGATGATCTCTTCGGGGACGGTGCCCGCGGACACGCCCAGGAACACATCGGCCCCGTCGAGAGCCTCGATGAGACCGCCGCGACGATCCGCCGGGTTGGTACGAGAAGCCAGGTCGGCCTTGATCGGGTGCAGGTCGGAGCGATCCGACGAGACGATGCCCTTCGAATCGAGCACCACGACGTCCTCGATGCCCGCGGCGAGAAGGATGTTCGCGCACGCGACACCCGCGGCACCGGCGCCGGAGATGACCACGCGCAGCGTCTTGATGTCACGGTCCTGCACCTTCACGGCGCCCTTGAGCGCAGCCAGCGCGACAATCGCGGTGCCGTGCTGGTCGTCGTGCATGACGGGGCAATCGAGTGCCTCGATGACGCGCTTCTCGATCTCGAAGCAGCGCGGCGCCGAAATGTCCTCGAGGTTCACGGCACCGAAGCTGGGACGCAACCGGATCAGCGTCTCGACGATCGCGTCGGGATCCTTCGTGTCGAGCACCAAGGGAATCGAGTCGAGCCCGGCGAACTTCTTGAACAGCGCGGACTTACCCTCCATCACGGGCAGCGACGCGCGGGGGCCGATGTCGCCGAGTCCGAGCACGGCCGTGCCGTCGGACACGACCACGACGAGCCGGCTCGTCCAGGTGTAGCGCGCGGCGAGCGTCTCGTCGGCCGCGATCGCACGGCTGACCTGGGCGACGCCCGGGGTGTAGGCGATGGAGAGGTCGCGCTGGGTCTCGAGGGGCGCGGCGAGCTCGACCGAAAGCTTCCCGCCCACATGGCTTGCGAAGATCTCTTCGTCGGTCAGCTCGAGCTTCTCGGGGGTATGTGCAGCAGACACAATTGACACGATGACACTCCTGCGTGTTCCGAGACCAGTCCTGGCCTCGGTTACTGCGAAGAAACTGCACTCTCATGCATTTCACATGGAGATACGGTGCTCCGCCAAGGACATATTCGATGAAGCATCCGGCGCGCGATCATGGTTACGGCTGTGGAACGCTGTACGTCTTCCGGAGCGCGATGGCGCCGGGGCGGGTGGCCTCGGCGACAAGCCCTCGAGCGGCTCTGCCATCTTTCTTCCGATACCGGAAGGGTGACTCCGGCCTCGGTCGTGGTGGCGAGTTTGCCACCTTTACAGACCAACAATCAAATCGGCATCGATTGCAAAGGTTTCACCTTTTTGTGGTCTCACCTGTGAGTTTGCGGTAACCCCGGGGACGGCGCAACCCGGTTCCTGGGGATTCTCCGGTGCTACCGGTCGGTAGCACCGGAGCGCCGCCGATTCAGCCCCACCACTGCGTGATCAACAGAATCGATGCAGTGACGATGACCACAACGGGTGCGGCGAACGCGGCGAAGCCCCGTGCGCGGTCGGCGACGATTTGGGCGCCGACGGCCACGAGTGCCGCGACGACGTGGGCCGCCACCGAAGCCGAGCCCGGTCCGGGAAAGCCTCGCTGGCCGCCGAGATACTGCGCGCCGACCACCACCGCGGCCAGCACGAGCACTGCCCCGGCGACCACGCCGGACACGACCCGCCCCGCACGAACCGGCAACGATGCCCTACGCGGCTGCCCGGAGTGCCCGGAGTGCCCGGCCCTGCCGTACTTCCGGTTGTCGTACTGCTGCCTGTCGTACTGCCTGCTGTCGTACTGCCTGCTGTCGTACTGCCGCCTGTCGTACTGCCGCCTGTCGTACTGCCGCCTGTCGTACGCCCGGCTGTCGTGATGCTCCGGCGCCGCGGCGAATTCGTCGTCCCGTCCGGCGCCCTGATGCCCCGTCCCCGACGTCCTCATCCCACGACCACCTCGACTCCCTTCGCCCTGTCGAGCAGAGCTTCGTACGCGCCGGGGTCGGTCGTGAACCGTCCGAGCGCGATGTCCTTGTTCCGTCCGTGATAGTCCGACGATCCGGTGACGAACAACCCCAGGCGTTCAGCCATGTCGCGCATCAACCGGGCATCCGCGTCGCTGTGGTCCGGGTGATCCGCTTCGAGTCCGCCCAGGCCGATCTCCGCGAGTTCCTCGATGTGGTCGAGGGCCAGCAGGCGCCCGCGTGCGCGCGCACGAGCGTGCGCGATCACGGTGACACCGCCCGCGGCCGTCACCATCCGCACCGCGTCCGCGAGCGGCGTGTCCGCTTTCGACACGTAATAGCGGCCTCGCGGCGACAACAGTTCGGTGAATGCGTCTCCCACCGTCGCCACCACCCCGGCGTCGACGAGCGCACGGGCGAGATGCGGCCGGCCCGCCGCCGGCCCCGCCTGTGCGAGGACCGCGTCGACATCGATCGGGAGCCCGTCGTCGGCCATGCGCTCGGCCATCGTCCTGATCCGCGACACGCGCTCCCCGCGCAACCGCCCGAGTTCGACCACGAAGTCCGGGTCGTCCGGGTCGAACAGATACGCCAGCAGGTGCACCGCGACAGGCGCGCCATCCTCACCGCGCCCCGTGCATGACATCTCCATCCCGCGCACGAGTCGCAGTCCGGACGGCGTCGCCGCGGCCGCCTCGTCCCATCCGGTGGTGGTGTCGTGGTCGGTCAGTGCCACCACGTCCAGTCCTGCCTCGGCAGCCGCGCGAACCAGCGCGGACGGACTGTCCGTGCCGTCGGACGCGGTGGAGTGGGAATGCAGATCTATGCGCACGTCACCAGTCTGTCAGGTGTGGCGACTAACATGACGGCGCGACATCTCGTGCCGCTCGACCACAACGGAGGGAGGGAGACCATGGCCAACCTGCCCTCCCGATCGGATCGGCACATCTCGGTGGCACCACCCGAGGCGGCCGGGCCGCCCCCACCGGTGCCCACCGAACAGGCCGTGGTGGACTGCGCGGTCTATATCGACGGCCGGCGCGAACCGGGCAAGTACACACACTCCGAGGCGCTCGCCGAAGTGCGTCGCCGCGGAAACGGGTTCGTGTGGCTCGGCCTGCACGAACCGGACGAACAGCAGATGACGAGCGTGGCCCGGACGTTCGGCCTGCACGAACTGATGGCGGAGGACGCGGTCCACGCGCACCAGCGCCCCAAACTCGAGCGTTACGACGACCTGTTGTTCCTGGTTCTGCGGACCGTGAGCTATATCGAGCACGAGAGCGTGACCACGACCAAGGACATCGTCGAAACCGGCGAGATCATGCTGTTCACCGGGCCGGACTTCATCATCAGCGTGCGACACGGCGACCATTCCGAACTCTCCCGGGTGCGCAGCCGGCTCGAGAAGAATCCGGCGCGGTTGATGCTCGGTCCCGCCGCGGTGCTGCACGCGATCGCCGACCACGTCGTCGATTCCTATCTCGCGGTCACCACCGCCGTGCAACCCGACGTCGACGATCTCGAAGAACTCGTCTTCACCCCCGACACACATATCGCGGTCGAACAGATCTACCTCCTCAAGCGCGAAATCGTGCAGTTGCGACGCGCGGTCGTCCCGCTCGCCGAACCGTTGCAGCTACTCATCCGGTCGCCGGGCAACCCTGTGCCGAAGGACGTGCGCCGCTACTTCCGTGACGTCGCCGACCACCACACCACCGTCTCCGACCGCATCGCCGCGTTCGACGAGACTCTCGGCACGCTGCTCGACGCGGCCATCGCGAAGGTCACCGTGCAACAGAACACAGATATGCGACGCATCTCGGCGTGGGTCGCGATCGCCGCGGTGCCTACGATGATCGCCGGTATCTACGGAATGAACTTCGACAAGATGCCCGAGTTGCACTGGGATTACGGCTATTTCCTCGTGTGGGGTGTCATCGTCGTCATCACCGTGGGACTGTTCGTCACGTTCCGACGCAACAAGTGGCTGTGACGACCGCACTTTTCGAACGCGGGCCGGGAAGTCCTGCGGCGCAGCACGACCGGGGCCGGATCGTCCTGGTCGTCGCCCTCGCGCTGATCGCTGCGCAGGTGGCGCTCCGGACCGCGATCGCGGTCACGAGCGAGTTCTACTGGGACGACCTGATCCTCATCGGGCGGGCCGGCACCGAGTCGCTGCTGTCGGAGTCCTTCCTGCGGTACGACCACGACGGCCATCTCATGCCCGGCGCGTTTCTCGTCGCAGGGCTCGCCACCATGATCGCCCCGCTGCAGTGGTGGCCTGCCGCGGTGACTCTCGTGCTGGCGCAGGCACTCGCCTCGCTCGCGGTGCTCCGCGTGCTGTGGCTGTTGCTCGGTGCACGGCGCGCACTCTGGGCGCCTCTCCTGTTCTACCTGTTCACCCCGCTGACGCTGCCTGCGTTCGCATGGTGGGCGGCGGCACTCAATTCGCTACCGATGCAGGCGGCTCTCGCCTGGGTCGCGGGCGACGCCCTTCGGTACGCCCGCTCCGGCCGGCGCCGGTATCTCGTGAGCGGCGTACTCGTCACGGCCCTCGCGTTGATGTTCTTCGAGAAGGCGATCCTCGTTCCGTTCGTCGCGTTCACCGTGCTCGCCCTCACCTACCGCGTCGACGGGCAGCGCCGGCCGGTGCGGACCGCGTTGCGGCAGGCGGCACCGCTGTGGCTCGCCTCGGCCGTCGTGCTCGCGGTGTGGACTGGTCTCTACGTCTCCACGGTCGGATCACGGTTCGGCGTACCGACCGCCGACATGGCGCTCGGATTGAGCCACCACGGCCTGTCGTACGGATTGCTCCCCTCCCTGGTCGGTGGCCCTTGGCAGTGGGACCGGTGGAACCCCGGACCACCGTGGGCGGACCCACCGGTAGTGCTCGTCGTCGTGGCCTGGGCCGCGCTCGCCGGCGCGCTCGCATGGAGCCTGCGGACACGGCAGCGCACCGGATTAGTCTGGGCCGCGACCGGCGCATACGTCGCGGCATCGATGGTCGCGATGATCAGTACCCGGTTCGGCCCCGGCACCACATACGAACTCGCCCAGACGCTGCGGTACTTCGCCGACTCCGCTGTCGTCGTCGCTGTCGCGGCCGCACTGATCCTGCGGGCGCCACCCCGGCCGGATGCGCCGGCGATCCCCACGACGGTGGTGCGGGCGGTCGCGGCCGTGGCCGCAGCAACGTTCGCCGTCGGTTCCCTGTGGTCCACAGTGACCTTCACCCGAAGCTGGACCGACAATCCGACCGGCGAGTACCTGGACAATGCCCGCTCCGGTCTGGTCTCCCGCCCGGACGTGGCCGTACTCGACCATCCGGTCTCGGTGTGGGTCCTGCTTCCCGTGACGTTCCCGCACAACCTGATGGGATCGGTGTTCGCCGCGCTCCCCGACCGGTCCGACATCGGCGACAGCACGACGGAACTACGCGTCCTCGACGAGGCGGGGGCACTCGTGCCCGCCGATCTGATGGCGGTGCGCTGGGTCGATCCGGGCCCCGAACCGGGATGCGGTCGTCACGTGGTGCCCGGCACCACCACGATGCTGCCGACCGGGCCGATGCTGGAAGCGACGTGGACCGTCCAGCTGAACTATCTGGCGTCGGCCGACGGCGAGATCGAGGTGGGTTTCCCGTCGCGGGAACCGGCTCGCGTCGAGGTCACCGAGGGTCCGGGCACGGTGTACGTGCGGGTGCCCGGCGGCGGCGACGGTCTACAGGTTCGCACCGCTACCCCCGGTATGAGCATGTGCGTCGGTGCGGGGCCGGTGGGAGTGGTCGTACCGCGTTGACGCACCCGCATTCAGAAGCGGGCTTGCGCTCGCTTGGGGTCGCGGAGGTCGATGCCCGCCTCCGTCCACGCCTCGCGCAGTGCGTCCGCGCCGCGTAACCGCTTCCACGCCGCTTCGGTGCCGGTCAGCGGAATCGCGTCGAAGAACCGCACCGGATCGGCCGGCTCGGGCAACACCAGATCCGGCACGTCGCCGCTGCCGAGCAGCACCGCCGTGAACGGTGCACCCTCCCAGAGCGGCTCACCCAGATCGAGCAGGGCGTCGTCGGTCAGCACGACTCCCTCCACCGCCGGAAGCGCGGCGAGCAACGCGAGCGTGCGGTGCACCCCGGTCGTCAGGCCCTCCGCATTACGCAGACTCAGAACCAGTTCGGCACGCGGCCCACGATTGGGGTCCGCGACCATCTCCGTCGGGTCGCCCATGGGATGCCGGGAGCATCCCAACGTGGCGAACCGCAGAAGTCCGGTCTCGGGACTGCGGAACCGCAGCACATCGATGGGTTCGAGTCCCAGGAACGTCACCGACGCGGACTCCGGTTCCCCACCGCCGGGGCCGGAGAGGTGGGCGGTGAGATGGGCGCGGACTGCGTCGAGCACTGCGTCGGTCACCCCTGCAATCTAGTCTGCGCCCGCGACCGGGTGTCGGTCCGTGCCACTAGTGCGCCTCGGGCAGGATCCGGACCTCGCGGTCGTCTGCGCCCGGCGCCGAGAACTTCAGCAGGCGCATCCCTTCGGCCTCGATCGCCGACCGGTTCGCGTTGGTGAGACGGCGCCACGGCGTGACCTCGAGGACCGCCGAACGACGTGTCGTGGTGCGGCGGACCGACCCGGCGACCGTCCCGCCGACGAGGACGGCCGCGTGGACGATCCCGTTCTTCGTGACGAGCCGGCGGCGGTCGGCGTCGGACACCAGCCGGGTGCGGTCGGCGTGGGAGAGCAGCACGTTGTCGTACTGCGCGAGGATGCGAACCGGTGCCGGCGTCGCGGGATCGGGACGGGGAGCGTCCGGCAGGTCGAACAGTTCGACCCCGTTCTCGTCGCGGAAGACGGTGAGATCGGGCCGAAGCGCGTCGAAGATCTCGCCGAGACCCGTGAGCCCCGACCATGCCTGCGCGTCGCGTGCGCTCGCGGGGCCGAACGCCGCGAGGTACCGGCGTACGAGCGCGACAGGTTCCGGTGCGAGCGGAGGAAGGGATTCGCCGCCGCGCCCGACCCAATGGTCGAGAAGCGCGAGTCGCGGTAGACCCGATCGCCCCCACAGTCCGCGCGGAGGCACCTGCACCAGCGGTAGCAATCCGCGTACCGCGTAGGCGAGGGCACCGGGCTCGTAACCGGGGAAACGTTCTGCGAGCAGACGGCCCAGTTCCTGGCCGGTGCGCGGTTCGTGGCGGACCAGCTCTGCGGCGAAATCGGACAGTGCCCTGTGGTCGATGCCCGCGAGGCCCGCGGCGTGTTGCGTATCGGTGCGCAGCGCGCGCGTCAGCAGAGGCTGCATCCAGGACCGCAGCGCGAGGGCGTCGGGCGCTGTCACCGCGAAGACGGTTCCGCGCATCAGCGCGATGCGCACCACCTCGCGGGAGGCGATCAGATCCGACAATCGGTCGGGTGTGAATCCGCGTATCCGTGTCCACAACGCGAAATACGGTGGCTCGGGCGCCTGCGCCTGCAACCCGATCAGGTGCTCGAGCATCTCCGCGGTGGAAAGGTCGCTCCGCCTGAGCAGGTGCTGGCGGGCAAGGGTGGCGCGACCGAGTTCGCGAACGGTGAGGGTCCGGTTCGTCACGGGTCGACTGTCGCACAGGTCTCCGACACGCAGGACGCCCCCGCTGCGGCCCAGCACCCGGTACCGTCGAGGAATGGCGCGCGACACCGGTTTTCCGGTTTCCGATGCCGGTGACGATTTCGCGCGGCAACGTCGCCGCGCCGAGTACGCCCGGCTGATCGCATGGCTGCGGCGCGAACCCGACGATGTCAACACCGTGTTGCCGTTCGACGAAGTCGTTCGTGCGCTCGGCAGGGTCGACGAGCGCCGACTCGGCCTGCAGATCATCGAGGTGTCGTCGATCGTCGGCAGCGTGGACCGCACCGACGACTTCGACCGGCGTTTCCGTCCCACGTCGGCGCGTCTGCGCGAACGCTGGGAGAGGATCGCTGTCGCACGGCGGCGAGGCGAGGCGATGCCGCCCATTTCCGTGTACCGGGTCGGCTCGTTGCATTTCGTGCAGGACGGGCACCACCGCGTGTCGATCGCCTACGCCCAGCACGACCGCACCATCGACGCGTACGTCACCGAGATCATCACCCGGATCTCCGCCGACGGGATCACCGGGCAGTCGGACCTCGTGCGCAAGGACCATTACCGGATGTTCTGCACGCGTGTGCCCCTGCCCGCCGACGCCGTTGACGCCGTGCGGGTCACGGACCCGTGGGACTACGCCGAACTGTCCGAAGCGGTGGAGGCGTGGGGGTTCCGTCTCATGCAGGACCTCGGTGAGTTTCTGACCCGCGAAGATGTCGCGCGGCGCTGGTACGAGGACGAGTTCGTGCCCGTGGTCGCGCTGGTCCGCGCCGCCGGCATGTTGCCGAACCGGACGGACGCCGAGGCATACCTCTGGATCGCGCGCGAACGCTATCGCCTCGTCCGCCGCCACGTGTGGAACGACGACATCGTGGAGACGTTGCGGCGACGCAATCCGCGGTGACGGTCCGTCCGGCCGTCACCGCGGTTGCGTCACTTCTGCAGCGTGACGTTGGTTCCCGTTTCCTGGTCGAAAAGCGCGACTTTGGCCGGGTCGAACCACAAATCCACCGGCTTGTCCTTGGCCACCCCGGATTCGACGGGGAGTCGTGCCACCAGCGTGCCGCCGGCGAGATCGACCGAGGCCGTCGCGGCGGCGAGTTCGTCGAGTTCCTTCGACCGCACCTCGGGGCCTTCCACGGTGAAGTACGCGAACTTGTCCGACCCCATCGATTCGAGGACGTCCACATCGGCCGTGAAGGTCACGCCCTGTTCCCGTTGCGCGGATTCGAGGAGCGCCGCGTCCTCGAAATGCTCGGGGCGGATACCGAGCACCACGTCGCGGGAAGGATTGTGCTGCCGGACCATCTCCCACCGGTCGTCCGGGAGCGCGAAATCCCCGAAGGCGGAACGTATCTTGCCCGACTCCAGTTGCCCCGAGGTGAAGTTCATCGCGGGTGAGCCGATGAACCCGGCCACGAACAGGTTCCGGGGATGGTCGTACAGGTCCTGCGGTGCACCCACCTGTTGCACGAGTCCGCTGCGCATGACCACCACTCGGTCACCGAGTGTCATCGCCTCGGTCTGGTCGTGCGTGACGTACACGGTGGTCGTGCCCAGCCTCTTCTGCAACCGGGCGATCTCCGTCCGCATCTGGACCCGGAGTTTCGCATCCAGGTTGGACAGCGGTTCGTCCATGAGGAACGCCTTGGGGTTGCGAACGATGGCTCGTCCCATGGCGACTCGCTGCCGTTGACCACCGGAGAGATTGGCGGGCTTGCGGTCGAGATGCTGGGTGAGATCGAGGATGCGCGCGGCCTCGTCGACCTTCTCCGCGATCTCGCTCTTCGGAAGCTTCGCCAACGTCAGTGGGAACTCGATGTTCTCGCGCACCGTCATGTGCGGATACAGGGCGTACGACTGGAACACCATCGCGATGTCGCGGTCCTTCGGAGCCTTCTCGTTGACGCGTTCACCCGCGATCCGCAGTTCACCGCTCGAAATGTCCTCGAGGCCGGCGATCATGTTCAGCGTCGTCGACTTTCCGCAACCGGACGGGCCCACGAGGATGATGAATTCGCCGTCCGCGATCGTCAGATCCACGTCGCGGACGGCTTTGGCGCCGTCAGGGTATTCCTTCGTCACCTTGTCGAGCACGATCTCGGCCATGACGCTCACCCCTTCACCGCGCCGGACGTCAGTCCGGCGACGATACGACGTTGGAAGATCAGTACGAACACGATGATCGGGATGGTGATGACCATCGCGGCAGCGGCGATGGAACCGGTCGGTTCCTCGAACTGCGAAGCCCCGGTGAAGTTCGCGATCGCCGCAGGTGCCGTGATCGATCGCTCCGTCGATGTCAGCGAAATCGCGAACAGCAGGTCGTTCCAGCAGAAGATGAACACCAGAATCGCGGCGGTGATGATTCCCGGTGCAGCCAGTGGCGCGATCACCTTCCGGAACGCCTGCGCCGGGGTGGCGCCGTCCATCTTCGCGGCCTTCTCGAGTTCCCAGGGGATCTCCCGGAAGAAGGCCGAGAGCGTATAGATCGCGAGTGGGAGCGAGAAGGTGATGTACGGGATGATCAGCGCGGCCCAGGTGTCGAACAACCCGATGCTGCGCATGATCTCGAACAGCGGGCTGACCAGGGAGATCTGCGGGAACATCGCGATGAGCAGGGCGACCCCGACCAGCACCTTCTTGCCCGGGAAGTCCAGGCGGGCGACGGCGTACGCCGCCATCGTCCCGAGGATCACGGCGATGAACGTCGCGATCAGCCCGATCCCGATGGAGTTGATCAACGCGCTCGTGAACGCGTTGGTCTTGAAGATGCCCCGATAGTTGTCGAGGGTCCACTGCTGCGGGATGAAGTTGCCGTCCTGGATGGTGCCGGGCGGCTTGAACGACAGGCTGGCGATCCACAGCACCGGCACGAGCGCGTAGAGGAGCACGAGCACGTTGACCGCGGACCACGACACGGTCTTGTTGCGGGTATCCGCCATCGTCACCGCTTCCCTTCGTCCGACCCGGGCGCCGACGCACCGAACAACTTGATGAACACGAACGCGATGATGGCCACACACACGAAGATGAGCACGCTGATCGCAGATCCGATACCCAGGTTGAACGCCCTGAACAGGTTGTCGTAGCCGAGGATCGACAAGGAGCCGGTGCCGTTGGAGCCGCGCGTGAGCACGTAGATGTTGTCGAAGATCCGGAACGCGTCGAGTGTGCGGAACAGCAACGCGACGAGAATCGCCGGTTTCATCAGCGGCACGATGATGCGGATCAGCCTGGTCCATGCTCCCGCGCCGTCCACCTGCGCGGCCTTGAGCAGGTCGTCGGGAACCAGGGCGAGCCCTGCAAGCAAGAGCAACGCCATGAACGGTGTGGTCTTCCAGACCTCCGCGAGCACGATGATCGCCAGCGACGGGAGTTGGTCGGTGAGCGGCGCACTGCCGTCCGGCAACAGGTTCGCAAGGTACCCGGTTCCCGGCGTCCACGCGTAGTACCAGCTGTAGGCGGCCGCGACGGTGACGATGCCGTACGGGATGAGCACGACGGTGCGTACCAGTCCCTTGCCGAGGATCGTGCGCTGCATGACGAGAGCGATTGCCAGGCCGAGGACGAACTCGATCGCCACCGAGACCACGGTGATCCCCAGCGTGACGAAGAACGCCTGCCACCAGAACCCGTCGGTGAGCACGTCGACATAGTTCGACAGGCCGACGAACGTCCGGTCGTCGGGGAAGCGAAGGTCGTAACGCTGCAAGCTCAGCCACACGGCGTAGGCGACCGGGTAGGCCGTCACCGCGACCATCACCAGAGCGGCCGGCGCGACGAGCCAGAGACCGAGGCGCCGCTCTGCCTTCTTCCCTTCGGACAGAGCAACTTTCGCCGGGCGAGCGCTGTCGTCCTGCTCGTCGCTCTGTTTCTGCGATTCGACTGCCGTCACGGAACCAGCCCTTCCGAGTTGACCGCCTTGCGGACCTGTTCGGCGAGTTCGCCGACGGTCTTCGGCGGGTCGATCCGGTCCACCGGGTTGAGGATGGAGGTCACCAGCGTCGAAATACTCTGGTATGCAGGCGAAGCGGGGCGTACGGCCGCGTTCTCGAGACTGGCCCGCACCTCCCGCCACGCCGGATACGCCTCCTGGAAAACCGGGTCGTCGTACAGCACTTCCAGAGTCGGCGGTACGCCACCGCCGATGGCGTTGTTGCGCTGATTCTCTTCGTTGCGCAGGCACGTCATCGCCTCGAAGGCGAGGTCGGGATGAGTGCTCGTCCGCGCCACGGCGATGTTGAATCCACCGATCGTGACCTTCGCCGGCTCACCCGGAATCACGGACGGGTACGGCGCCGGAAGGAAGTTCTGCTCCCCGTCGACGGTGAGGACCGTGTTGCCGGTGTTCTCGGTGGTGACATTGCCGTTCTCGTCGATGAACGGCAGGTCGGCGGCATTCTCGAGGATCCCGGGAAGCACGAACGGCCAGTTCACTTCGAACGCCGTGCGGCCGCTCTCCATCCCCAGTCGCACTGCCGCTTCGTCGGCCTGGTTCAGGGAGGGGTCGACTCCCGGCGCGGTCGCCACCCTTTTCATGATGTCGAGGGCCGTCTCCGCCGCATCGCCGTCCTCGAGTGTGACGGTGGTGCCGTCGTCGGCGACGACGGACCCACCGGCGCTGGCAAGAAGGGTGTTGAACCACACCATGAGACCTTCGTACTGGCGTCCCGTGACCCCGATCCAGCTCGGTAGCCCCTCCTCGGCGAGGCCGCTCGCGATCTCGATCATTTCGTCCCATGTCTGCGGCGGCTGCCCGTCCGGCATCAGATCCTGGCGGTACCAGAGCAGTTGGGTGTTGGTGTTGAGCGGTGCGGCGTAGAGGACGTCCTGCCAGGTGGCCGATTCCAGAGGCCCTCGGAGGGTGCCTTCGGTCACGTCGGCCGCAATGTCGGGAGGAAGTGGTAGAGCCCATCCCGCTTCGGCGAACTCGGCGGTCCAGACCACGTCGAGCGTCATCAGGTCCAGACTCGCATCGCCGCCGGTGAGCCGTCTCGCCAGCTGCAGGCGCTGGTCGTCTGCGTTCTTCGGCAGCGTCCGCTGCTCGACCGTGTAGCGCCCCTGAGCCTGCTCGGTACACACGGCCGCTGCCTGCGCGTACTGCTCGGCACCGTCCGCTGCCGTGTAGAAACTCAGGACGGTACCGCTGCTGCTGTTTCCGCAGGCCGTCAGACCGGCTCCGACAAGCACAGCAACGGCGCCGGCCGTGACGTGCCTTGCCCACTTCCGTCGCATACCGCCTCCGCCCGCACTGCCGAGACAGTGACTTGTGTCACCGAAATCGACAATATCGCTTGGGGTCGCACAAGCGGAGCAAAACGGGCTTTGGGCGCATGCCGCCGGGAGGGAGGTGCGGGAGGCTCAGAAAGAAGTACCGGCGAACGGTGCCGGGACCCATCCGAAGAGCCGGTCCGCGACCGGCACCGCGTCCGCGTGCCGAACCTCGATCCGGCCCGCCGCGGCCAACGTGCGACAGGCGACGCCGCCCAGCAGGAGCGACCCCAGCTCGGCCACACCGATCCGCAGATCGGCCTGCCCGTCGCTGCGCGCCGCGCCGTCGGCGGAGATCGTGTACGTACCCTCGTTCTCCGGGAACATCGGGTCGACGACGCCGAGCGTCACCGTCCCGTCTCCCGTATAGACGCGGGACGCCAGTGCCCGCTCCACGTCGAGCACCCGCAGCCACGTCTCGTCCTCGATCGACCGGGTGCGTACCGCACGGTGGTCGCGCAGAAGCCAGGGCATCGGATCGTCCGTGGGCAGTTCGGCGAATCTCACGCGGGCGACGAGGTCGAGGCCGAGCAAGAAGCGCACGAGGCCGGCGTGCGCTTCCACGGACGGTGCGAAGAAATCGTCGACGACGATCGTGGGGGTCTCGCTGGTGAACCAGTCGTGGGGGTCGGCGGTGCTGGGGCGGTAGCGCACGAACCCGTCCTCGTGTCCGGGTTGCCCGTGGACAGCAACGTAACGGGCCCCCGAGGTCGACTGCGCACGCATTCTCTGGGAGTTCCACCACTGCGACCACCGTTCGAGAGTGCCCGGACGAAGGGGAAGGTGGCGGGAGTGGATGTGCGGCAACAGATCCCATGCCTCCGATCCGGTCAGCAGCCGAACGGGGCCGCCTTCCGGCGCCCCGGGCCGGAAGGCCGCCCGGCGCAGGTCCACCTCGGACTCAACCGACCACGAGGCGATTCCGTACCCGAACCTGCCGTAGATCGTCGCCTCGGAGGCCCGAAGTGTCGCCACCACGTCGCCGCGGGTACGCGCGTCGCGCAGTTGCTGCCGGACGAGCGCAGTGACGACTCCCCGGCGTGTGTGGGTGGGCAGCACGCCGATGTGGGTGACGGCGGCGTGGGCGACCCGCGCGCCGCCGGGAAGGACGATCTCCCCCGAGAACGCATCGACCGTGCCGGCGAGGACACCGTCCACGAACGCCCCGAAGGTACGGCCGGGTTCGAGATAGTCGTGGATCGTCCCGTCGGGATAGGTCGGTGCCGGCAGTCCCACCATCGCTGTCCGGAACAATGCCATCGCCTGGACCAGTTCGGCCTCCGACTCGAGGACCCGCACCTGCGGCTCTGCGTTTTCACCCATCCCGGGACCCTAGCCCGCGCCGGCTCCTCCCCGCGACCGGGTATTCGGCCTGCGGCACGGACGCTTCGGCACCGCAGCGGTGTCTCATCACCGTGTCGCGTTCTGCAAGCGAACGAGTTTCGTCTCGGCGGCGGACGCCACCCGCTCCGCAGACGTCACTTCCTTCTTTGCGCGGGCCACGGCTCGTCGTGCGAACTGCCGTTGCTGCTCGGCATGGTCGAGTTTCCGGCGCAGGTCGGCGACCTCTCGTTCGGATCGTTCGAGCTCGGCATCGGCGTCCCCGGCCGCAGATCGCGCCTGCTCGGCCGACGCACGCGCCGACTCCACCTCTGCTGCGACCGCGTCGACTTCCGCCCGTCGTGCCTCACGTTCCGCCTTGTCGCGTGCGGCTTTCCCGGCCGTCGCGCGCGCGCCGGCGCTCCGGCCGCGTTTCGATGCGGCGGTCCGTTTCCCGGAGGTCCTGGGCCGCTCGGGCGCGGGCGCCTCCGGCGTGTCGTCGTCGGAGGTCTCGGGCACGAGCGTCAACGGCACAGCGGACAGGTCACCGAACCCGCTGTGCTCGACTATCGACGAGAGTCTTCCCGCGCGGACCTCGTCGGCCACCTCGGGATCGGCGAGCGCGGCGTTGAGCGTCTGGCTCACTTCCCTGAGGGCGCCCTCGGTGGCGCGGCGCCCGTGGTCGTCCGCGAGGTCGGCCGCCGCCTTCTCGAGCGCTGCCACCACCTTGCGCCGCTGCGCCGACAGCGCACGCATGTCGCTGCCGGACAGCCGCCGTTGCGCGGTGCGCAGTGCGTCACCGAGATCGAAAAGCGCTGCGAGTTCGTCCCCGCGTTCGCGTGCGAGCAGATTGACCATCCATGCCGCCACCGTCGGCTTCCGGAGCCTGCCGATAGCGGCGGTGAGTTCACGGTCGCCCGCCCGGCGGGCTTCCGCCGCACATTCGTCGCGGGCGGAGACGAAGTCACCGGGATCGAGACCGTAGAGCCTGTCGGCCACCGAATCGAGATCGGGCATACGACCGACACTAGTGGCGCGGGCCGGGCCGGTGCAGCCCTCGTCGCCGCCCGGCCCGCACCGAGGGTTACAGCGCGAGCTTGGCGAGCAGGTCGCGGGCCTGCTCGGCCGTCCTCGGCTTGCACAGCACGTCGTACCGCCCCGCGACGAGTTGCATCGTCGACGAGAAATCGCGCTGCCCACGGGTCGCGGCGTACGGGATCGAGGCCGAGATCAGGCCGAAGATGATGCCGCCCACGAGACCGACCAGCAGCGGGCCGAGGAAGTCGGTGGAGAAGATACCCAGCAGCAAACCGAAGAACACACCGAGCCAGGCGCCGGAGACGATTCCGCCCCCGATGACCTTCGGCCACGTCAGCCGTCCGGTGACCCGTTCGACCTGCATGAGATCCACCCCGACGATCGTGACGTCCTCGACGGAGAAGTTCTGATCGGACAGGTGGTCGACGGCGCGCTGCGCCTCGGCGTAGGTCGTGTACGACCCGACCGGCCAGCCGGTCGGGGGTTCCGGAAGGCCCGGCACCTGACGGCCGCCAGGTCCGATGGGGTTGGTCATGAGTATTCGGCTCCTTCTCGATGGCCGCGTGCCGTCTTCACCGGCACGCCCGCTGTCCATTCTGCCCGGACCGGCGGCGAGAACACGATTACTCGCCGCGGGGAGGCTCGAACGTTTCGGTGCGAGACATCCCTGCCGCTCGCCCCTTGGCCGAGATGACGAGTGCCATCTTGCGGCTGGCTTCGTCGATCATCTCGTCGCCGAGCATCGCGGCACCGCGCGCTCCGCCTTCCGCCGAGGTGTGCCATTCGTACGCGTCGAGGATCATCTCGGCCTTGTCGTAGTCCTGCTGCCGCGGGCTGAAAACCTCGTTCGCGGCATCGATCTGACTCGGGTGCAGTACCCATTTTCCGTCGAAACCGAGCGCGGCGGTCCGTTGTGCGGAACGACGGAACGCGTCGACGTCACGGATCTGGAGGTACGGGCCGTCGATGGCCTGCAGCCCGTGAGCGCGCGCCGCCATCAGGATCGTCATGAGGATGTGGTGGTACGCGTCGCCACGGTCGTACCCGTCGGGCTGCTCCCCCACCACAAGCGTGCGCATGTTGATGCTCGCCATGAAATCCGCGGGCCCGAACACGAGTGTCTGTACGCGCGGACTCGCAGTGGCGATCGCGTCGATGTTGGTCAAGCCGAGAGCGTTCTCGATCTGGGGTTCGATGCCGATGCGCCCGACCTCGAGTCCGTGCGCCTTCTCCACCTGCGTGAGCAGGAGATCGAGCGCGTGGACATGGCTCGCGTCAGGCACTTTCGGCAGCAGAATCGCGTCCAGATGCGCACCGGCGCCCCCGACCACTTCGGCGACGTCGAGGTACGTCGAATCGGTGGTCCAGTCGTTGACCCGGACAACCTTGAGCTGGTCTCCCCACCCGTCCTCGTTGAGCGCTTCGACGATCGTCGTGCGGGCCTCGGCCTTGGCGAGGGGCGACACCGCGTCTTCCAGATCGAGGAAGATCTCGTCGGCGGGCAGACCCTTGGCTTTGTCGATCATCTTGCGGCTGCTGCCCGGAACCGCGAGTACCGACCGCCGGGGCCTGAAAGAAAACGACATGACCGCACAGACCTCCACGTTCGGAAACGACACGAGCCACGAGCCCACGGCCCGACGGCGGTGCTCATGCTACCGCTGCGGAGACCGGCGTTCGGGACCACAGAGACCGGCGTTCGGGGACCGCGAATGCGCCCTCACGTGTCGCTGCGGGAATCGTTCCCTACTGCGAATCGCTCGTGGTACCGGCGCGACGCCTCTTCCAGGACGGCACGACCCAGTCGTGCGAGTGGACGGATGTCGGTCAGCAGCGGCTCGTGATCGGGTCCCCGGCCCACGACCGTTCCTTCCAGCAACCACGCGAATCTGCCGTCCTCTTCACCGAGTTCGCCGTACTTGCAGATTCGGCGCGCCAGCCAATCCTCCAGCGGTCCCGGCCACCACGGTTCCGGGGCGAGGGTGGTCACGGACAAGCCGGGCAACGTGACACCGGCTTCGTAGTCCCGGCTCGGGCCCGCGGCCTCGTCGGCGGCGGGACCTTTGGAGTACCGGACATGGATATCCGGGTTTCCCGCGACGAAGTCGGCGACCTCCCTCAAGCTCGAGAGGAGCGGGATTCCGCCTGGGACAGAGTGTGTTTCACTCAGAGTGCTGCTCATGACGTTCTCCGGATCGATCCCGAACTCCGTGAAGCGTCCGTCAGCGGGCCGACACCGTACGTCGGCCCGCTGACACACCTTCCCGCGTCTAGACGGCGGCGCGGCGGCGCGGCGGCAGCAGCACCCCGAGTGCGATCATCGCGACCGCCAGCACGAAGTGCAGCCAATCGTCCGCAGTGTTGAGCGGCACGAAGTTCGCTGCGCTGTCCTTGTCGATCAGGAGGCCGTAGATCCACAGGACTGCGTAGATGACACCGCCACCGATGAGATACGCCTTGGCGCCGGAGATCGTCCGGCCCATGGCCAGTCCCGCGACACCGAAGAGCAGATGCACGATGTTGTGGAGAATCGACACTTCGAAGATTCCGAGCAGCATTGCTCCGGAATGGTGGCCAGCGAAGGTCATGGTGTCGTAGTCGGTGGTGACTCCCGGGATGAACCCCAGGATCCCCACCAGCAGAAACACCACCCCGAAAACCATTGCGGCAAGCTGGATCGGCGTTCGATTCGCTCGCATTACCCGTTCGGCCATGGCCGTCCTTTCTCCATCACGAAGGAATGAGACGTCCACGGGCTACCCCTCGTCCGCTGCATGAAACCGGCGACGCGCATCGGTTTTGCCGATCGATGCCGACGCACGGGAAGCCGGGGCGACGATGCGTACGATGACTACGGTTCATGCGGCCCACCGCGAACGTCCGTCCGCAGTGGCCGAGAGGCCCTGGACGGTGTGTCCGCACCGCCCGGGGCCGCTTTTATGCTGAGCTCCGCGCGGCACCGATACGGTTGGGAGTGACCTCTTGGCAGCAGTGAGCAAGGTCTTCGTCGCAAGGCTCACGGGTCTGGTAGTTCTCGGGCCCGACGGGGAATCCGTGGGCCGCGTGCGCGACGTGGTCCTCACGATCCGCGTCGGTCGTCAAGCACCACGCGTCCTGGGACTCGTCGTGGAGTTGCCCACGCGAAAACGCATCTTCGTCCCGATGCTGCGAGTCACGGCCATCGAACCGGGATCGGTCACGCTCGTGACCGGCAACGTCAGTCTGCGCCGGTTCACGCAGCGCCCCTCCGAGGTGCTGGCACTGGCACAGGTGCTCGACTCGAAAGTGCGCGTCGACGACCCGGAACTGCCCGATCTGATCGGTGTGGACACCGTGGTCGTGGACCTCGGCATCGAGCTCACGCGCACCCGGGACTGGGTGGTCGCGCGGGTTGCGGTGCGCCGGCATCGCGGCCGGCTCGCGCGGCGGGCTCCCATCCATGTCGTGGAATGGCCGCACGTCCACGGCCTGACGCAGCAGGCGCTGTCCCTGCCCGGCCAGGGTGTCGCGCAACTGCTCATGCAGTTCGAGGACATGCGGCCCGCCGATGTCGCCAATTCGTTGCGCGATCTGCCCGCCAAACGGCGCACGGAAGTCGCAGTGGCCCTCGACGACGAGAGGCTCGCCGACATCGTGCAGGAACTCCCGTCCGACGACCAGACGGAGTTGCTCACCGAACTGGGTGTCGACCGTGCGGTGTCGGTGCTCGAAGCGATGGATCCCGACGACGCCGCCGACCTTCTCGGCGAGTTGCCCGAAACGGATGCGGAGTCGTTCCTGCAGCGGATGGACCCGGAGGACTCCGAGCCGGTGCGGCGCCTGCTCGAACACTCCCCCGACACCGCCGGTGGTCTGATGACCCCCGAGCCGGTCACACTCAGTCCCGCGACGACCGTCGCGGAAGCACTCGCGCGGGCACGGCACCCGGACCTCACTCCGGCGCTCGCCTCGATGATCTTCGTGGTGCGGCCACCGACCGCGACACCCACCGGCAAGTATCTGGGCTGCGTCCATCTGCAACGATTACTGCGCGAGCCCCCGGCGACTCTGATCGGCGGCATCATCGACAACGATCTGCCGCGCCTGGATCCCGGGGACGCGCTGACGACCGTCACCCGCTACTTCGCGACCTACAACCTCGTGTGCGGTCCGGTGGTCGACGACGAGCAGCACCTGCTCGGGGCGGTGAGCGTGGACGACGTGCTCGACCATCTGCTGCCCGAGGACTGGCGTGACGAGGAGACCGAAGGATGAGTGACCGACTCTCGCAGGGCCGATCGCGTCTCGAGACACCGCAGTCGTCCCGGTTCCGCTGGAACTTCGATGTGGAGGCAGTAGGACGGGTCAGCGAACGCGTCGCGCGTTTCCTCGGCACCGGGCGGTATCTGGCGATCCAGACCATTTTCGTGGTGGTGTGGATCGCCCTCAACATGACCGCGGTCGTCGGGCGATGGGACCCCTACCCGTTCATCCTGCTCAATCTCGCGTTCTCGACCCAGGCTGCGTATGCCGCACCGCTGATCCTTCTGGCTCAGAACCGGCAGGAGAACCGCGACCGGGTGTCGCTCGAGGAGGACCGTGCCCGGGCCGAGCAGACGAAGGCCGACACGGAGTTCCTCGCACGGGAACTCGCTGCTCTGCGCCTCGCGGTGGGCGAGGTGGCGACCCGCGACTACCTGCGGCGAGAACTCGACGATCTCCGGTCGCTGCTCGTCGACGAGGACGAGGACGACGCGGCATCCGGTTCCGGGAAGGGACGCACGCCCAGGCGCTGACACCCGGAATTACACATAAGCCGACCCGGTTATGTAACGTTCGTCACAACACCAACCGATGTGGCAGACGGATACAGAAGGGGGCGGTCGGGTGCGTTGGACGGCGACATTGGCGATTCCGGTGATCGTGGTGGCCGGACTGGCTGCGACGGCGTCGTCGGCAGCACCGAGCGTCGCCGAGAACGTGCCGGAGCCTGCTGCGGCCGCGCTGACGGCTCCTGCTACCGCCATCGGCCTCGTACCTGCCGAACCCGCGTCGCCGATCACGTTCCGCACCCCGGGCGAACCGTCCGATCCGGTGCTCCAGCGCCCACCAGCGGCACCCGCCGGGGCCGTCCCCTCCGTATTCGGTGAGGGTCCGGCCGCAATTCCCGAACTCGTCTACTACGCGTACCGGGCCGCGGAAATGCAGATGGCCGTGGACAGTCCGGAATGCGGAATGCCGTGGCACCTGCTCGCCGCGCTCGGGCGCCTCGCGTCCCAGCACGCCGACGGTGGACGCACGGACATCCTCGGCACGCTGACCACGCCCGTCGTCGCACCCACCGGAGCCCTCGGCCCGATGCTTCTCCCCGCCGCTGCCTGGGAGCAGCATCGCGCGGACGGGAACGCAGACGGAAACGCCGACGCCCAGAACGTGTTCGACGCCACGCTGGCCGCGAGCGCCTGGATGTGCGCGGACGGCGCCCGGCTTCGCGAGCCGGACGGGGAGGCGCGCGCGGTCGCACTGTTCAACGGGTCGCCAGAGTTTCTCGCGAACGTGCGCGAGTGGTCGGCTACGTATGCCAAGGGTGCCGCGGTCGCCGAGTCCGCCTTGGCGCCGGCTCCGGCGCGGCCCCTTCCGGCCGCCTCCGACATCGCCGCTCCGGCACCCGTTCCGGCCCCGCAGAGCGCTCCCGGCGACCCGGCCGCAGCAGACGAGACCGGCGAGCCCGGAGGCGACGCTCCGGCGCCGGCCCTTCCGCCCTTGCCGCAGTTGCCCGAACTTCCGCCGGTTCCCTGCCTCGTACCCGCCTTCTGCGAATGACCCCGTAACGGGGCACTGCCTGTACCGAGACACTGCCCGTAGCAAGACACTGCCCGGGGGACCTTCTGCCGGGGGCGTGCAGGTACCCAGCGCGGCCCGAGGCGACACGCCGCCCATATTATGACGCGGGTCACACTTGGATAACCGCGGAGCCGCCTCAACGGCACAAACCCCTCTGGCACACCCCTAAACCAGGCGTTACATCACGTTTAAATAACGGAACGGCTACGAACCGTGTACTGTCAGCCCCGTAAATAACGGAGGCATCTCGGGTTCGAGATTCGCCCGAGGGAGGTACGAGTGGGCCGGCACGCCAGACCGACGGATTCCAAGATCCGCCGCAATTCAGTGATCGCGATGACAGGTTTGGTACCGGTAGGCCTCGTCGCCGCCGCCGCGACAACTGCGGGTGCGTCACCGCGTGCGCTGCTCGGAGTCCACCAGGACGCCCAGGCGACCACGATGGGGAACGCAGTCCCCGAGACGCTCCCCCAGGTCCCCGAAGCCGTATCCGTGGCGCAGTCCATCATGCTCGAGCCCGCCCCGGCACCGGCGCTGGCACCGAAGTCCGCATCCCAGCCGGCGCCCGCACCCGAGACGAAGGTGCTTACCGAGGGGCCTCTCGGTATCCCCGGCATCAACTTCGACGCATACCGCAATGCCGAGCGCATCCTGTCCGAGGAGAACCCGGGCTGCGGGATGTACTGGACACTGCTCGCCGGTATCGGCAAGGTCGAATCCGGTCATGCCAACGGCGGCAAGGCAGACGAGAAGGGCAACCTCTTCGAACCGGTGATCGGCCTGCCCCTCGACGGCAGCCTCCCGGGCCAGGCCACCATCACGGACACCGACGGCGGCGTTCTGGACGGCGACGCCGTGTACGACCGCGCCGTGGGGCCCATGCAGTTCATCCCCACGACCTGGAATCAGTACGCCGGCGACGGCGACGGCGACGGCGTTGCCGACCCGCAGAACCTCTACGACTCGACGCTCACGACCGCGCGGTACCTGTGCGACGGTGGCCTCGACATGCACAACCTCGGCCATGCGACGAAGGCGATCCACCGGTACAACAACTCGATGGCCTATGTCGCCAACGTGCTGGCGTGGTCGGCGGCCTACTCGACCGGTGTGACGCCGAGTCCGGCCGACCTGCCGCGCATCCACTGACAGGCACCCACCTACCATGGGCGTCATGGCAGTCAGTGAGTCCGACGTCCGCAGTGCACTCGCCCGGGTACAGGATCCCGAGATCCGGAAACCCATCACCGATCTCGGCATGGTCAAGAGCATCGAGATCCGCGACGACAGCAGCGTCGATATCGAGGTGTACCTGACCACCTCGGGATGCCCGATGCGCACCGAGATCACCGATCGCGTCACCAAGGCGGTCGCCGACGTGGCGGGAGTCGGCCCGGTCCGCGTCACCCTCGACGTGATGAACGACGAGCAGCGCACCGAACTACGCAAGTCCCTCCGCGGTGACTCCGCCGAGCCCGTCATCCCGTTCGCCCAGCCCGGATCGCTGACCCGCGTGTATGCGGTCGCGTCCGGTAAGGGAGGCGTCGGCAAGTCGTCGGTCACCGTGAACCTCGCGGCGGCACTGGCCGCACGCGGCCTGTCGGTCGGTGTCCTCGACGCCGACATCTACGGCCACTCGATCCCCCGCATGCTGGGCACCTCCGCGAAGCCGACACAGGTTGAGCGGATGATCATGCCGCCGGTCGCGCACGACGTGAAGATGATCTCGATCGCGCAGTTCACCGAGGGCAACACCCCGGTCGTGTGGCGCGGCCCGATGCTGCACCGCGCGCTCCAGCAGTTCCTCGCGGACGTGTTCTGGGGCGACCTCGACGTGCTCCTTCTCGACCTGCCCCCGGGCACCGGTGACGTGGCGATCTCGGTGGCCCAGCTGATCCCGGGTGCCGAGATCCTGGTCGTGACGACCCCGCAGCAGGCCGCGGCCGAGGTGGCCGAGCGTGCAGGCTCGATCGCCTTGCAGACGCGCCAGCGCATCGCGGGCGTCGTGGAGAACATGTCGTGGCTCGAACTGCCGGACGGGACGCGCATGGACGTGTTCGGCACCGGTGGCGGCCAGGCCGTCGCGGAGCGCCTCACCCGCGCCGTCGGGGCCACAGTGCCCCTGCTGGGCCAGATCCCGCTCGACCCCGCCGTCCGTGAGTCCGGTGACGCCGGAACGCCGATCGTGCTGTCGGCTCCGGAGTCGGCGCCTGCGATCGCGATGTCGGAGATCGCCGACAAGCTCGCGGTGCGCAAGCGTGGACTGGCCGGCATGTCGCTGGGAATCGACACCACCCGGCACCTGTAAACGCACACGGTCGCCGCAACGATGTTGCGGCGACCGTGGAAAGTCCGGGCCGGGGAACTCAGGCGGAGTGACGACTCACGTCGCGTCCGGATCGATCGGGGGCCTCTCGTCGCGTGCGAGGGGCTTCGTCAGGTTGGGCGTCGAGGGCGACGATCCGTTTGCCGGCGCACCCGGTGTCTTGCCCATGTCGTTGAACAGAGAACCGTCACCGTCGAGCAGGTGCTTGGTGATGACGGCCTTGGGGGTCATGCCGCGGAGTTGGTTGAGTTCGGCGAGCGGCTGACGGAAATCGTCGAACTCCGGACCCAGCTCTTCCTTCAGCTGATCCCGTGCGCCCGAGGCGTAATCGCGCACCTGTCGCAGTGACTTGGTCACCCAGGAGACAGCACCTGGCAGCCTCTCGGGACCGAGCACCACGAGGGCCGCCACGAGGAGGACTACGAATTCACCCCAACCGATGTTGCCGAACACGGGTCAAGACTACGTGTTTCCCGCCGGAATTCAGCGCGAGCGGGCTCAACTCACACCGGAAGCACCTCCGGAACCGGTACGTCAGTCCGATTCCGGGGTGACCTCGATGTCCACGAGGCGTCCGCTCCGGACGATCTGGACGGTCACGGGCTGGTCGATCTCCTGCGCGTGCACCGCGACCACGAGCTCGTCGGCGGTGGTGACCTCGCGGTCGCCGACCCGCACGATCACGTCGCCCTCGACGATTCCCGCACGCTGTGCCGGGCTGTTGCTCTGGACGTTCGCGACCTCTGCCCCGCTGGCGACCTCGTTGACCACCGAGCGGGCATTGACACCGATCTCCGGATGGCGCATCTCACCGTTGCGGATGAGTTCCCCCGCCACTTCGGTCACGTCGTCGATGGGGATTGCGAAGCCGAGACCGACGGACCCGCCGGTTTCGGACTTGATCGCGGAGTTGATGCCGATGACGCGACCTTCGATGTCGACGAGCGGCCCACCGGAGTTACCCGGATTGATGGAGGCATCGGTCTGGACCGCGTCGATCACGGCGTCGGTGTCGGTGCCCTGGCCGCTCAGCCGCATGGGCCGATGCAGCGCGCTGACGATGCCGCGGGTGACGGTCTTGCTCAGGCCGAGCGGGGAACCCACGGCGACGACGTCCTCACCGACCTGCACGTCCTCGGATCGCCCGAGTTCGGCCACGACCAGGTTGTCGACGTCCTTGACCGCAAGTACCGCCAGATCCGTCTTGATGTCCCGTCCCACGACCGTCGCGGGGACCTTGGTGCCGTCGTCGAAAGTGACCTGAACCTTCGCGTCGGGATTGGTCGCCGCCATGGAGATGACGTGGTTGTTGGTGACGATGTATCCGGCCCCGTCGATGACGACGCCGGAGCCTGTTCCTGCCTCTTCACCCATGGTGACCTGAATGGACACGACCGACGGCAGAACGGCGTCGGCAACCTGTGCGACGGTCCCGGCGGGCACTTTCCCGTCCGACGCGACCTGCGACAGCGACACGCCTCGGCTGGTGAGTGAGCCGTTGTCGGACGTCACCACCGCCACGGCCAGCCCGCCGACGACCGCGATCGCGAGTGCGAGCGCTGCGAGGGAGACCAGGGCGCGGGGCTCGACGCGACGGTCGAACAGGACCTCACGCAGAGTCAGCTTGGGGGCCGGCGGCAGATCCTCTTCGTCCTCCGCTTCGAGCGGCGCACCGAGCCGGACGGCGGAGTCGGGGTCGCGCCACGGGTCGGACGGGACCGGGTCGTCCCCGACGCCGTCGTCGGGTGTGGAGGGCGGCCGCTGCAGCGTCTCGTCCGCCGCGTCCGGCTTTCCGTATGCCTCGGCGAGGATGGCGTCGGTCGGCGGGGCGTGCCGGATTTCGGGTTCGGACGCCCGCGCGCCGGGTGTCGTCCCGAAGGGGCCCTCGGTACCGGCCGGTCGCCCGAAGACGCGCTCGGCGGCGGGGTCCACCCTGGGTCGGTACACCGGTCGCGGGTCGAGGCGCGGCGCGTCGGCGGGGCGCTCGATGGCGCCGTTCGCCTGTTCCTGCCTGCCGGACGAGGCGTCCGGCAGGTCGGTGTCGTCGCTCGCGCGTCGGCCGTTGTGCTCCACAGAATCCGCGGTCACGCGTACCCGTCTCCCCCGTGTAGGTCCGTCACAGAGCCCAGTATCACCGATGGCCTCGGGTGCCCTGTGATCGACCGGTCTCCGACCGGCCGGGCTGTGGTGACCTTCCTGCCGATCACCGCCTGCGACGGATCGCCCATCGCCGCGCTGCGAACCACGCCTCGGACTGCGCTGCGTCGACCTCGGGGGCCTTCGCGCCGTTCCGGGTCCGATCCGCTCCGGGGACGTCGAAGAGGTGGCTGGGGATGCTGCAGAGTGCGCCCCGGAGGGAACTCGACATCTCGGGTGCGTCCTCGGCGGCGGCACGCAGGGCGCGACGGGCCTGCTGCTGCGCCTCGACCTCGGCCGCGCACTCGGGGCATTCCGCCAGATGCTGTGCAGCCCGAAGGTACGGCGCCATCCGGAGCTCGCCGTCGACGTACGCGGCAACCGCCTCACTAGCCAAGTGCTCCGTGGAACCGAACCTGCGAGGTGGCTGCACCATCGTCATGAAAACCTCCCGGCGGCTACCCCGCATCGACGCGAACGACTTCGGCCTTCCCATTCTCGCGCAGGTACTCGCGGAGTGCCTGGCGACCTCGGTGGATGCGACTGCGCACCGTCCCGAGTTTCACCCCCAGTGTGGCACCGATTTCTTCGTAGGACAGACCTTCGATGTCACACAGCACCACCGCGGCGCGGTACTCCGGACCGAGCGAATCCAGGGCGGATTGCAGGTCGGCGCCGAGTCGCGCGTCGTGGTAGATCTCCTCGGGGTTCGGCCCTTGGGCCGGGACCCGATCGTAGTCCTCCGGCAGCGCTTCCATCCGGATGCGGTTCCGGCGACGCACCATGTCGAGGAAAAGGTTGGTCGTGATGCGGTGGAGCCAGCCCTCGAACGTGCCGGGCTGGTAGTCCTGCAGTGAACGGAAGACACGGATGAACGTGTCCTGGGTGAGGTCTTCGGCGTCCTGTGCGTTACCCGAGAGCCGGTAAGCCAGCCGATAGACGCGGTCGCCGTGCTCGCGGACGAGTTCGTCCCACGAGGGCATGGACGCACGATCTCCCGTCGCGTCGAACACCGCGGTTCCGCTCAGGTCTTCCAGGGAGGCTTCGTCGAACGGGACGGCATCGGGCGGGAGAACGGTGCGGGATTCGGGCATGTGGATCGCTGGATCCTCCTCTTCGGGACCGCTACGCGGAACAGTGGTGGAAGGTTCAACATCCGGGCCCTGAGGTTTGTTCCTCACCACCAGGGTCCCATGAGGCCTACTCCACCGAAGCTCCGTGTCCTGCCGGCCTTCGACTTCGTGACCCGAGTCTTTCCTATGGGGATGTGCTGGTCGTGTGAGTTACCTGAAACGAAGCTGAGAAAACATCGCCACATCCTTGCCCACATCTGCGAGCCTGCCCGCACAAACATCCCGGCGCGGATAGCCTCGGTCTCGTGCAGACCAATGCAGACCGCATTTTGACCCACGCGGAGAACATCGTCGTCGAGGACGAACAGCTCGCCGTCGCGCGGGAACGCGCCGAGGACCTCGGCGCGGATCCGGTGTCCCCGTCGGTGGGGGCTGCTCTCGCGATGTTCGCCCGCATGCTGGACGCGAAGACCGTGGTGGAAATCGGTACAGGTGCGGGAGTGAGCGGGCTGTGGTTGCTGCACGGCCTGCGCGAGGACGGCGTCCTCACCACGATCGACAGTGAACCCGAACATCAGCGGGCTGCCAAGCTCGCATTCCGCGATGCCGGTGTCGTCGCTTCCCGCACGCGGCTCATCAACGGCCGTGCGCTCGACGTACTGCCGCGACTGGCCGACTCCGGCTACGACCTGGTGTTCGTCGACGCCACCCCGTCGGACCACCCGCACTACGTTCGCGAGGGCGTGCGTCTGCTGCGGCCGGGCGGCGTCATCGTGCTGCACAACGCGCTGCTCGGCGGCCGGGTCGCCGATCCGTCCGCACGCGATTCGACCGTGCTGGCCGTCCGAGAGGCAGCACGGGCCGTCTCGGACGACGAACGGCTCGCTCCGGTGGTCCTGCCGCTCGGAGACGGGCTCCTGTGCGCGGTACGTCTCAGCTGAGCCCGACGGGCCGCACGACTCCCGGCCCGTCGGGTCGCACCGGCCCGCGGAGTCGCACCGGCCCGCGGAGTCGCACAGCTCCGGTCAGATCCACACGCCCTTGCCGACGGCGACCACGCCGCCGCCGCTGACAGCGAATCGTTTACGGTCGCGCTCGAGGTCGACGCCGATGATCTCGCCGTCGCCCACCACCACGTTCTTGTCGAGGATCGCGCGTCGCACCACCGCGCCCTTGCCGATCCGGACACCCGGCATCAGCACGCTGCCCTCGACGGTGGCACCGTCCTCGACCATGACGTTGGAGCTGAGCACCGAATTGCGGACGGTGGCGGCGGACAGGATGCTCCCCGCACCCACGATGGATTCCTGGGCGAGACCGCCCTGGACGAACTTCGCGGGCGGCAGGTTCTCCGCGGCGCCGCGGATTGGCCAGCGCCGGTTGTAGAGGTTGAAGATCGGGTGGACCGACACCAGGTCCATGTGCGCGTCGTAGAAGGCATCGAGCGTCCCGACATCGCGCCAGTAGGCCCGGTCGCGTTCGGTCGCGCCGGGAACGACGTTGTCATTGAAGTCGTAGACGTGTGCGACGCCGTCGGCGACGAGTGCGGGGATGATGTCGCCGCCCATGTCGTGATCGGAATCGGGGTTCTCGGAGTCGGCACGCAGCGCTTCGACCAGAACCTTCGTCGAGAACACGTAGTTGCCCATGGAGGCGAAGGTGACATTGGGGTCGTCGGGCGTCCCCGGTGGGTGCGCAGGCTTCTCGAGGAACTGGGTGATTCGGCCCTGCTCGTCGCTGTCGATGCATCCGAACGCGAAGGCTTCGTTGCGCGGCACCCGGATACCCGCCACCGTGACACCGGCTCCGGACTCGATGTGCTGACGCACCATCTGTTCGGGGTCCATCCGGTACACGTGGTCGGCGCCGAACACCACGATGTACTCGGGGTCCTCGTCGTAGACCAGATTGAGCGACTGCAGGATCGCGTCGGCGCTACCGGTGTACCAGCGCGGTCCGAGTCGCTGCTGGGCCGGCACCGGGGTGATGTACTCCCCGGTGAAGCCCGACAGACGCCACGTCTGAGAGATGTGGCGGTCGAGGGAATGCGACTTGTACTGCGTGAGTACGCAGATGCGCAGGTAACCGGCGTTCACCAAGTTGCTGAGCACGAAGTCGATCAGGCGATATGCGCCCCCGAAGGGCACTGCCGGCTTCGCACGGTCTGCGGTCAGAGGGTAAAGACGCTTACCCTCGCCGCCGGCAAGCACGATTCCAAGCACATGTGGCTGGCTCCTCACACGCCCAACCTATCGGTCGCCCAACACTGCCGCCAGCGAAGCGTGATCTCCGTCCCGCCCGGCGAGAGGTTCCGGACACGAGCGCACAACGTCCAGCCAGGGTATATACCCCTCTGGGGTATAGAATGGGTGTTATGAACGACTCACTTAGCCCGGTGACCGAGACCACCGAGGACGGCGGCTCCTGCCACACCCACGGCTACATCGGCGACAAGAAGAAATATCTCGCGCGCGTCAAGCGGATCGAAGGGCAGGCCCGGGGCATCCACCGCATGGTGGACGAGGAGCAGTACTGCATCGACATCCTCACCCAGATCGCTGCGTTGACCAGCGCCCTGGAAGGCCTCGCACTCAACCTGATCGACGATCACCTGCGGCATTGCGTCGTGGACGCCGCGAAACTCGGAGGCGAGGAAGGCGAGGCGAAACTGGCGGAAGCATCGGCCGCGATTGCGCGCCTCGTGAAGTCCTGAACCGCATTCGCGCCTGCGGCGGGGATCGATTGGCTGTAACTCGAACGGCCCGATAGTTTGAGGCGATGCAGGTGGCGATGATGACGCGGGAATATCCGCCGGAAGTGTACGGCGGTGCGGGTGTTCACGTCACCGAGCTCGTCGCGCAGCTCCGGAGACTGTGCACTGTGGACGTGCATTGCATGGGCGCACCCCGCGACACCGCGACCGTGCACGCGCCCGACCCCGCGTTGGCAGGGGCGAATCCCGCTCTGACGACGCTGTCGGCAGAGCTGCGAATGGTTCACGCGGCCGCGGGCGTCGACGTCGTTCACTCGCACACCTGGTACACCGGTCTCGCCGGGCATCTGGCAGCCGAACTCTACGACGTGCCGCACGTACTGACCGCGCACTCGCTCGAACCGCGCCGGCCGTGGAAGGCCGAGCAACTCGGCGGCGGTTACCGGATCTCCTCGTGGTCGGAACGCAACGCCGTGCAGTACGCCGACGCGATCATCGCGGTGAGCGAAGGCATGAGGCTCGACGTCCTCGACGCCTATCCGTTCGTCGACCCCGCTCGCGTGCACGTCGTGCGCAACGGGATCGACACGACGACGTGGCATCCCGGCCCGGCCGAACCGGGCACCGAGTCGGCGCTGGAGCGCATCGGGGTCGATCCCGATCGTCCGATCGTCGCCTTCGTCGGGCGTATCACGCGGCAGAAGGGCGTCGGGCACCTGATCGCCGCGGCGCATCACCTCGACCCCGACATCCAGTTGGTGCTGTGTGCGGGCGCCCCCGACACTCCCGAGATCGCCGCCGAGACCGCACGTGCCGTCGCCGAACTCCAGGCGGCACGCGGGAACGTCTTCTGGGTACAGGAAATGCTTCCCGTCGAGTCGGTGCGGGAAATCCTCTCCGCCGCGCGCGTGTTCGTGTGTCCGTCCGTCTACGAACCGCTCGGCATCGTCAACCTCGAGGCGATGGCATGTGAGACCGCCGTGGTGGCGTCGGACGTGGGCGGTATCCCGGAGGTCGTGCAGGACGGCGTCACGGGCGTCCTGGTGCACTACGACTCGTACGAGCCGCAGGCGTACGAGCGGGCGCTCGCCGCAGCCCTCAACGAGGTTGCCGGCGACGCGGCCCGTGCCGCCGAGTACGGCCGGGCAGGTCGCGACCGCGCCATCTCCGAGTTCTCGTGGGCGCAGATCGCCCGGCAGACCCTCACGGTCTACCAGGGTGTGATCAACCGCCCCTGACAGCGGTGCCGCCGTGCCCGCCGGGCACAGTCACGTCGTCCCGCCGGGTCCATGTCGACACCGTGACGGACACGGTGACCTCGAACGGGTCCGGGAGCGCTGCCAGCAGGTCCGTGCGCTCCGGGGCGGACAGGTGATGGGCCGACGGGCCCATTCCCGCCAGGTCCGCGAGTGCTCGACGCGGCAACGCCGCGGAGAACTGCACGGGAATCCGCGCCGTGCGCTCGAACAACCCCGACAGCGCCGCCGACAACCGTTCGGTCTTGTGCTCGTCGACGCTGACCATCCCCGGCAGCGACACGAGTTCGCGCAGGTGTTCCGTGGTGGGCGTCGCCACGACGAGAACCCCGCCGGGCGCGAGTACCCGATGACTCTCGGCAGCGTTCCGGGGCGCGAAAATCGACAGCACGTGGGTGAGCGACCCCGACCGCACGGGTAGCTGCCGCCACACGTCGGCGAGCACCGAACCCGCGCGCGGGTGAGCGCGCGCGATACGCCGGACGGCGGGTTTGGATACGTCCAGTCCGATGCCCCGCGCGGCGGGCAGGGCGTCGAGGACGGTTGCGAGGTACTGACCCGTTCCGGCGCCGACCTCGAGAATGCGGGAGTCGTCGCCGGCGGCACTCGTGCACGCGGACGCCACGGCAGCGCGGACGGGGTCGTAATACCCCGTGTCGAGAAAGTCGCCGCGCGCCGCGATCATGTCGGCGGTGTCGCCGGTGAACGGCGTGGCGGATCCGGTGAGCAGAGAGACGTAACCCTGGCGCGCCACGTCGAAGCTGTGGCCGCGTTCGCACAGCACCGCGGCATCGTCGAGATCCATCGCACCGTCGCAGTGCGGGCACGCGAGAAGGTCTATGACGGCATCGAGCACGCGGACTCCTCACCCGTTCCCGGTAGGGACAGCTCCGGGCCCCGCGCGCCGAGGAGCGCGGGGCCCGGGTTGCCCGAAGAGGGGCCGATCAGCTGGTGACACTCTTGAGTTCGTCGCCGAGGGCCGCAGCCTCTTCCGGCGTGAGCTCGACGACCAGACGTCCGCCGCCCTCGAGTGGAACCCTCATGACGATTCCTCGTCCCTCTTTGGTTGCTTCGAGGGGACCGTCCCCGGTCCGGGGCTTCATGGCCGCCATCCTCTGCTCCCTCCAAATCTGCACCCGACCGCCGGGCGCGTGGGTTACCGTGTGGTTGCACCACCGACCTCGATGATGCGCGCTATCCCATTCTTCCCTATTGCGGTGTGCGTCGGGTAGCTGACTCCGCCGTAAGGGCCGGTCGTGCCCCTTCTCGGGCCTGCGACACCCAGCACCCGGCGAGATGATCATCGACCATTCCCGTGGCCTGCATCAACGCATATGCAGTGGTGGGGCCCACAAAACGTAGTCCGAGTCGCTTCAGTTCACGGGCCATTGCGGTGGACTCCTCCGTGACCGCCGGAATCGATTCGACACTTTTCGGACGTCGCGCGCGCCGCGCGGGTGCGGGCGCGAACGACCACAGCAGAGTGTCGAGATCGGTGGGCAGTTCGAGGATCGCTCGTGCGTTCGCGATCGTCGCTTCGATCTTGCGGCGATTGCGGATGATGTCCGCGTTCGCGAGCAACCGGTCGACATCCGTTTCGGTGAAGCGGGCGACGACATCGACGTCGAAGCCGGCAAAAGCTTCGCGGAACGCCGCTCGTTTCCGCAGGATCGTCAGCCACGACAGGCCCGACTGGAATGCCTCGAGGGCGAGTCGCTCGAACAGCGCGTCGCGGCCGTGGAGTTCGCGCCCCCACTCCTCGTCGTGATAGTCGCGGTAGATCGTGCTCCCCGGGCGGTCGACAGCCCACGGGCACCGCACGAGTCCGTCGTCGTTCACGGCTTCTCCGGGTGGTCGACGACGCGGACTTCCTCCGTGACCGCTTCGTCGCCGGACGCGTCCCCGGCGCCGTGGTCCTCGGTGTCGGCGGTGTCCTCGATGTCGGCGGCGTTCTCGGGCGCCGCGTGCAGCTCGGGCGCGGAGTCTTCCCCGGGCAGCGGCTCTCCGGCGGTCCGTGCGAGTTCGGCACGCAGATCGTCGATTTCGCGGGCGAGCCGGTCGAGGGCCCAGTCGACCTCGCTCATCTTGTAGCCCCGCCACGTCTGCTGGAAACGCAGGTCGCGCACGTCCGTGCCGGTGACGTCGGCTGCCGGGAGCACCGTCGTCGTCGTGCCGGGCGGGATCGGCGCGAGAACCTCGCTTCGGCCGAACACTGCGGAAGCGATGAAGAACAGCACGGCGCCGACAACCACCATGACGACCACGTACACCAGAACCGTCACCATGCACCGATCTTGGCACGGCCCGCCGACGTCATCGACGTCGACGGGCCGGGACGGAAGATCAGCGGGTGAGAGTGCTCATCGGCGGGCGGTCCTCGAGGTTCACCTCGGTGTCGAACGACACGAACGACTCGCCCTCCACCAGGAACTGGGTCAGCGGTGCCCCCGAGTCGGGGATTCCGCACCGGCCGAGCATCGTGCCGACGATCTGGCGGCTCATCGCCCCCAGTTCGGACAGCGGCCGGTTGCGGTGTTTCCGCACGCCGAGGTTGACCTGCGCGATCGCGTTCAGTCCGAGGCGGTCGTAGGTGTCGAGCAGCAGCCCGATCTCGACGCCGTACCCGGGCGCGAACGGCACCGCCTCGAGCAGTTCCCGAGTGCCGGCGTATTCACCCCCGAGTGGCTGGAGCACACAGGTCAGCTCGGGTCGCAGGGCCGCGAGGAGCGGCCGGGCCACCAGTTCGGTGACGCGTCCTCCGCCGTTCGAGTCTTCTCCCCCGCGAACCCGGAGGGGACGGCGGTAGTAGCCCTTCACGAGGTGGATGCCGTCGCCGAGCAGGAGCGGACCGAGCAGTTTCGGTACGAACGCCGGATCCGGATTGATGAGGTCCGAATCGACGAAGGCGATGATGTCACCGGACGTGCCGGCGAGCGATCGCCACAGCACTTCGCCCTTGCCCGGTGCCGGGGCCAGTCCGGGTACCGCTTCCTCGCGTGAGACCACGCGGGCTCCCGCGGCGCGCGCACGGGCGGCGGTCTCGTCGGTCGATCCGGAATCGAGCACCACGAGTTCGTCCACGAGCCCGCCGAGCAGCGGGTAGATGGTGTCGATCACGCCCGCGACGGTTTCCTGCTCGTCGAGCGCGGGCAGCACCACGGTCACGGTGCGGCCTGCCTTCGCCTGTTCGAGTTCGGCGACGGTCCATGTCGGCTGGTCCCAGCTGTTCGCCTCTGTCCAGATGCGAGTCGGTGCGCTCATGCCAGCCCCCTCACTGTGCGGGCCGGCGGACGTGTGCCCGCGATGGCCGCCACCATATCGACCACCCGGCGGGTGGCCGCGACCTCGTGTACCCGGAACATTCTCGCTCCTGCTGCTGCGGCCAATGCTGTCGCTGCCAAGGTGCCCTCCAACCGGTCTTCGAGTTCGACACCCAGAGTCTCGCCTACGAAGTCCTTATTGCTCAGTGCCATAAGCACAGGCCACCCGCTGTTTACAAGAACTTCCACGCCCCGCAACAGAGCGAGCCCGTGATAGGTGTTTTTCCCGAAATCGTGGGTGGGATCGATGAGGATCGAATCGGTTGCCACGCCCGCGCGGGCCGCGTTCTCGGCCGCGGTGACCACTTCCTCCGCCACCTGCCCGACGACGTCCCGGTAGCGGACCCGGTGCGGCCGGGTCCGCGGGATCGCGCCTCCCGTGTGCGAACACACGATGCCCACGCCGAGTTCGGCGGCGACCTCGACGAGTTGCGGGTCGGCTCCGGCCCACGTGTCGTTGACGAGGTCGGCTCCTTCGGCGACCGCGCGCCGCGCCACCTCGCTACGCCACGTGTCGACGCTGATGAGCACGTCCGGGTACCGCTCCCGGATCGCCGCGACGAAGGGAACGACGCGGCGGACTTCCTCCGCCGTGTCGACGACCTCCCCCGGCCCGGCCTTCACACCGCCGATATCGACGAGATCGGCACCCTCGGCGACGGCCCGGTCCACGGCGGCGAGCGCCGCGTCGTCGCTGAAGGTGGCTCCGCGGTCGTAGAAGGAGTCCGGGGTGCGGTTGACGATCGCCATGACGAGCGCCCGGTCGGTGGCGACCGGGCGCCCGCACAGGGTCGGCGGTACCGGCCCGGGAGGGGCCGGGAGGTCGTGGCCGGGCGTGACGGGCGGATGCTCGGAGGTGTCGATAGCGGAGCCGCTCATGCCTTCATCCTGACACGGGCGCAGATTCCGGCCGGTCGGCGTCCGCTCCGGCTCAGGGCTTCGGCAGGTCTCCCCGCGCCACGCCGTCGACGTATCCCTCGAAGATCGGCGCGAAGCCCTCGCTCTTGCTCGCGAGGACGTACAGGTCGTCCGACCCGATTTCGCTGTATCCCTGCTCGCGCAGATCCACCTTGCGGCTCTTGAACGTGGTCGTGTACTCGAGTTCCTCGACGACACGGACGAACAACGGCACCGCGTAGCCCGGCAGGCTGCTGTGCAGGGACTCTGACAGAGAGCCGCCGTCGAACTCGACGCCGTCCTTCAGCGTCACGGCCGCCATTCCGGCGCGTCCGTCCGTGCCGGGCACCTCGACGCCGTACACGACCACGCCGGAGATCGATTCGTGCGCGGAGATCGCGCCCTCGACCTGGGTGGTCGCGACGTTCTCCCCCTTCCACCGGAAGGTGTCGCCGAGCCGGTCGACGAACGCGACGTGCATGTATCCCTGGCTCCGGACGAGGTCGCCGGTGTCGAACCACACGTCACCGTCGTCGAACCCGTCACGGACGAGCTTGGATTCGGTGGCGTCGGGGTCGGTGTACCCGTCGAACGGGGAACGGTCGGTGATCTTCGCGAGCAGGAGCCCGACCTCGCCGCGCCCGACGCGAACGAGTCGTCCGTTCGCATCTCGCCGGGCCGTACCGGTTTCCGGGTCGTACTCGACGACCGCGTACGGCAGGGGGCACACACCGGCGGTACGCGGCTGGTTGAGTGCGTTGATGAAGGCGATGTTGCATTCGCTCGCACCGTAGAACTCCGCGACCCGGTCGATTCCGAAGCGCTCGGTGAATTCGTCCCAGATCTCGGCGCGGAGACCGTTGCCGACCATGAGCCGGATGTTGTGGTCACGATCGCCGGGGCGCTCGGGCTGACCGAGCAGATACCGGCAGAACTCACCGATGTAGATGAAGGCCGTCGCCTTGTTGCGCTCGGCGTCCTCCCAGAACTTCGACGCCGAGAACTTCTTGCCCAGGGCGAAGGTCGCACCCGAGCCGAGCACCGACGACAGCGCGACCGTCAGGGCGTTGTTGTGGTAGAGCGGCAGGCAGCAGTAGAGAGTGTCGTTGCGGCGCAACCGCACACCGAGGCTGCCCAGCCCGGACATGGACTTGAGCCAGCGGAAGTGGGACATCCGGCTCGCCTTGGGCAAGCCGGTGGTTCCGGAAGTGAAGATGTAGTACGCGATCTCGGACGCCGAGAGCGTCTCCGTCACTGCCGGGTTCGCCGAGTCGGCATCCGCGGCGAGCGCGTCGAGTTCCGCGAGACGCATCACCGAACCGGCCTGTGGTTCGGAGTCGAGCGTCTCGAGGGCCTCCTCGCATTCCTCGTCGACCACCAGGACCCGGCTGTCGAGCAGCGACAGGCTGTGCTCGAGGACTTCGCCGCGCTGGTTGTTGTTGAGCATGCCGGCGGCGGCACCGAGTTTGACGGTGGCCAGCGCCAGGAGGAGTGCCTCGGGCTTGTTCTCCATGAGGATGGCCACGACGTCTCCGGTGCGGACCCCCTGTGCCGTCAGCACGGATGCGTAACGGTTCACCCGGGCGTTGGCCTCGCCGTAACTGAGGGTCTCGCCTTCGAACCGGAGGAACGGATGCTCGGGCCGGCGCGCGGCCAGTTTCTGGAAAACCGATCCGATCGTCTGCCGCGCTGTGGGCTTCCGGGTCATTCCGGCCGCGCCGCGCAACATGCTCGGCAGGTCGGGCAGCATCCCGGGCAACTTGGCAACGAGACCGGGGAGGGAGATGGCCGATTCGCTCTCGGCGGGGGCGGCGGTATTCACTGGGTGATCCTCACTGCGACGTCGGGTCGGTCGGACGAACGGCGACAACGCCTTCCGAACTTACCGGAGAGTAGGGACCGGATGGGAGAATCGGTCCTCAGCTCTCCCGGCTCGCCCCGCGCACCGATCCAGAGCGTCCTCGAGATCGGCGGTGACATACAGCCCGTCGAGCGCACGTCGCGCCACGAAGCCCGTGTCCACCATCGACTCGAGCCACGTGAGCAACCCGTCGAAATGCCCGAACGGGTCGAGCATGACGACCGGTTTCTCGTGCATACCCAGATATCCGGCGGTCCATGTCTCGAAGAGTTCCTCGAGCGTGCCGATGCCACCGGGCAGCGTCACGAACGCATCCGCGCGATCCTCCATGATGCGTTTACGTTCCCGCATCGTCTCGGTGACGATCAGTTCGTCCGCGTCGACGTCTGCCACCTCGCGATGAACCAGCGCCTTGGGAATGACCCCGACCGTGTGGGCGTGCGCGTCGCGCGCGGCCTCTGCCACCGCCCCCATCATCGAGACGTTGCCGCCGCCGGAAACCAGTTGCCACCCTCGTCGCCCGATCTCCGTCCCCAAAGCCGACGCCAACTCCAGGTACTTGCGGTCGACCGGCCCCGACGCGCAGTACACACATACCGAGATCGGTTGCGCGCCGCTCACCACGAGGTCTCCTCTCCGTACAAGACTTCCTCCTCGTTGCCGCGGTGCGCCTCGCAAATGATCCGCACGGCCTCCTCGACGCTGTCGGTCACCGAGAGCAGGTCGATGTCCGAGTCGGAGATCTTCCCCTCCCGGGCCATCGTCGTACGCATCCACTCGACCAGCCCCGACCAGTACTCGGAGCCGAACAACACGATCGGGAAGCGGGTGATCTTGCCGGTCTGGACGAGTGTGACGGCTTCGAACAACTCGTCCATCGTGCCGAAGCCACCGGGCAGGCACACGAACGCCTGCGCGTACTTGACGAACATCGTCTTCCGCGCGAAGAAGTACCGGAAGTTCAGGCCGAGATCGACCCAGTCGTTGAGACGCTGCTCGAAGGGGAGCTCGATGCCGAGCCCGATCGAAAAGCCCCCGGCTTCGCATGCGCCGCGGTTCGCGGCCTCCATGACCCCGGGGCCACCGCCGGTGACCACGGCGTACCCCGCCTCGACGAGCGCTTCACCGAGCCGCCGCCCGGCCTCGTAGTCGGGATGGTCGACGGGAGTGCGGGCCGAACCGAACACCGCCACCGCGCGCGGCACCTCGGCCAGTGCTCCGAAACCTTCGATGAACTCGCTCTGGATGCGCAGCACCCGCCACGGGTCGGTATGCACCCAATCGGACGGGCCCCGCCGGTCCAGCAACCGCTGATCGCGGGTCGTGGTGTCGCGGGCACGCTCACCGCGCAACTGAACGGGGCCACGCTGCACGACATCGTCGCGCGAGCCGGACCGATCGGAGGAGGAATTCGTATCTCCGGGCATGACGGCAACGCTATCGCGTCAGGTAGTCGCGCAGAACGGTGGTGACGTCGGTGATGCGCTGAACCTCGACGTGCTCGTCGCGCTTGTGAGCGAGATTCGGGTCGCCCGGACCGTAGTTCACCGCCGGTATCCCCAGCGCCGCGAAGCGCGCCACATCCGTCCAGCCGTACTTCGCCCGGAACTTGCCACCGGCAGCGTCGACGAGGGCCGCCGCAGCCGGGTGGGACAGGCCCGGAAGCGCGCCGGGCGACATGTCGGTCGTTTCCATCGTGATCGGGAGGCCGGCGAAGACCTCCTCGACGTGGGCGAGCGCATCGCCGGGACTGCGGTCGGGCGCGAATCGGAAGTTCACATCGAGTTCGGCCGCGTCGGGAACCACGTTGCCCGCAACGCCACCGCCGATACGCACGGCCGACAGTCCCTCGCGGTACACGCACCCGTCGATATCGACCGAGCGCGCCTCGTAGCGTGCAAGCCGCTCGAGCACCGGAGCGAGCTTGTGGATCGCGTTCTCCCCCAGCCACGACCTCGCGGAATGCGCGCGGACACCGTCGGCCGTGATCCGCACCCGCAACGTGCCCTGGCACCCGGCTTCGATCTCGCCGCCCGTCGGTTCGCCGAGAATCGCGACGTCCGCGTCCAGCCAGTCGCGCAGGTCACGCTCGATCCGTCCGAGGCCGTTGTAGGTCGCCGCGATCTCCTCGCAGTCGTACATGACCAGGGTCAGGTCGTGCGCCGGGTCGGCGATCGTGGCCGCCAGATGCAAGAACACCGCGTCGCCGGCCTTCATGTCCGAGGTGCCGCAGCCCCACAACACGCCACCGTCGAGCCGGGAGGGCACGTTGTCGGCGATGGGCACGGTGTCGAGGTGCCCGGCCAGCATCACCCGGCTCCCGAGCCCGCGGTGGGTACGGGCGAGCACGCAGTTGCCGCTGCGCACGACCTCGAACCCGTCGGTCTGCTCGCGCAGCGCCTTCTCGACCGCATCGGCGATGAGCGTCTCGTCCTGCGACACGCTCGGAATATCGACGAGGGCGGCGGTCAGTTCGATCGGATCGGCATGCAGGTCCAGGTGCGGTACGGCCATATGTGAACGATACGGAGCACGGTGTCTCCCGCGCGGGCCGCGTCGGGTTTTCCCAGGGCCTGATCGGCCCGATCCTGGGCTCAAGTACGATTCTCGACCGTGAGTGCACACGGAGCAGCAGCAGTAGGCATCGCGAACATTGCGGCCGACGGGACCGTTCTCGACACCTGGTATCCGGCGCCCACGCTGGGCGAATACGCCGAAACGGGAACGGTGCGGCTCGAGGGCACCGACATCCCGTCCGACTTGGCGCTCGTTGCCGGCGCCGACGAGGCGCGGGACGTGAACCAGGTCGTGGTGCGCACCACGATCGCAGATCTGTCCGCGCCGCCGGTCGACACGCACGACGTGTACCTGCGTCTGCACCTGCTCTCCCACCGCCTGGTCAAGCCGCACGGACAGAGCCTGGACGGCATCTTCGGGTTGCTCGCCAACGTCGTGTGGACCAACTACGGCCCGTGCGCGGTCGAGAACTTCGAGACCGTCCGATCGCGTCTGCGCATCCGCGGACCCGTCACCGTCTTCGGTGTCGACAAGTTCCCGCGCATGGTCGACTACGTCGTGCCGACGGGAGTCCGCATCGCCGACGCCGACCGCGTGCGACTGGGCGCCCATCTCGCCTCCGGCACCACCGTGATGCACGAGGGCTTCGTGAACTTCAACGCCGGCACTCTCGGAAACTCGATGGTCGAGGGCCGGATCTCCGCGGGAGTCGTCGTCGACGACGGTTCCGATGTCGGTGGCGGCGCGTCGATCATGGGCACGCTGTCCGGTGGCGGCAAGGAAGTCATCTCCGTCGGCAAGCGTTGCCTGCTCGGCGCGAATGCCGGTGTGGGCATCTCGCTCGGCGACGACTGCATCGTCGAGGCCGGCCTGTACGTCACCGCCGGCACCAAGGTGACGGGCCCGGACGGCACGGTCGTCAAGGCCAAGGACCTGAGCGGAGCGTCGAACCTGCTGCTCCGCCGCAACTCTGTGAGCGGTGCCGTCGAGGTCGTGCCCAACAAGGGCACCGGCGTCGAACTGAACGCCGCACTGCACGCCAACGACTGAGGAAGATAGTGAGCCAAGTTCCACAAACGGACGATCCCGAGGACCTCGGGAGCGGACTGAAAGTCCGGCATCTGACGATGATGGGACTCGGCTCAGCGATCGGTGCCGGACTGTTCCTCGGGTCCGGCGTCGGTATCCAAGCGGCCGGCCCGGCCGTGCTCGTCTCCTACATTCTCGCCGGCATCATGGTCATCTTCGTGATGCGGATGCTCGGCGAGATGGGCGCTGCTCTGCCCGTCAGCGGATCGTTCTCCCACTACGCCCGCATCGGTATCGGCCGCTGGGCCGGCTTCTCGATGGGCTGGCTCTACTGGTTCATGCTGATCATGGTGCTCGGCGTGGAGATCACCGGTGCGTCGGCGATCGTGCAGTCCTGGTTGCCGGGGGTGCCGCAATGGACGGTCGCGCTGGTGTTCGTGAGCTTCTTCGCGGTCATCAACCTCGCCCAGGTCGCGAATTTCGGTGAATTCGAATTCTGGTTCGCCGCGCTCAAGGTCGCTGTCATCATCGGCTTCCTGATCATCGGCGTCCTGCTGGTGTTCGGGCTGCTCCCGGGGACCGAACCGGTGGGGACCGAGCATCTGCTGGGCGACGGCGACGGATTCGCACCCAACGGCATGGCGGGAATCGCGGCCGGCCTGCTCGCGGTCGCCTTCGCGTTCGGTGGCATCGAGATCGTGACCATCGCCGCGGCCGAGTCCAAGGATCCCGAGCGGTCCATCGCGGTGGCCGTGCGCACGGTGGTCTGGCGGATCACGCTGTTCTACCTCGGCGCGATCTCCATCATGGTGCTGGTCCTGCCCTGGACCACGGCGAGCGGCGAAACGTCTCCGTTCATCGCGGTGCTGGACGTCGCGGGCCTGCCCTACGCATCCGGGCTCATGGAACTCGTCGTGGTGGTCGCACTGCTCTCGGCGTTCAACGCCAACGTGTACGGCACCTCGCGGATGGCGTACTCGCTGGCCCGTGGCGGCGACGGACCGGCATTCCTCGGCAAGCTCACCCACCGTGGTGTTCCGCGCAACGCTGTTCTGCTCTCGGTGTTCTTCGGCTTCGTGAGCGTGCTGCTCAACTGGTTGCTGCCCGACACCCTGCTGGAGATCCTGCTCAACGCTGTCGGGTCGGCGCTGCTGGCCATCTGGATCTTCATCGTGGTCGCGCACCTGCGTTTGCGGCGACGGTTCGAGGAAGAGGGAACGCTGCGGCTGCGCATGTGGGCCTTCCCCTACCTGAGCTGGTTCACCCTGGCGATGCTGATCGGCTTCATCGCCCTGATGCTGTCCGACAGCAACGCTCGCGTTCAGCTCGCGTCGACGTTCGTCCTGTTCCTGTTCATCACCGCACTCGGTTTCCTGTGGCATCGCAGGCAGGACGCACGGGTCAGCGACGACTTCGGTCTGCCAAGGCACTGACGAGGATCTGGGCCAGTTCGCTGGGGTCGCCCGCCAGGTAGCTCGAGCCCCCGGTTGCCGTCGCGATCTCGGCGAGAACGTCTCCGTCGGCGGTGTCGGTCACTCCGACGGTCAGCACCGGTACGGGCCGGGCGGGGTCGCGGAGTCGGCCCAGAGCGGCGAGAAGTTCGTCCTTCCCGATCCCGCCCGGATCATCGTTCCCTCCGTCCGTCACCACGATCACGCTGTTGACGGCTCTCGGGTCGTATCCGGCCTGAGCCGTACGGAAGGCCTCGAGCACGGTGTCGTAGAGCGCCGTACCGGTGCCGGTGGAGTCGGGAACCCACTTGTCGAGCGAGGTCACGATCTCGCGCTGGGTCTCGCTTCCGATCATCGTGTCGAAGCGGCGAACGGGCGCGATCTCCACGTAGTCGCGTCCCGGGACGCCGATGTCGCTGGCGAACATCCACAGTCCGGCAGACACGCTGTCAGGGAACACGTCGTCGGCGGCCCGCGCGGCCTGCGCCACGAGTTCGAGCGGGGTGGTGCCGTCCACCGGCCGCCGCATCGACTCCGAGACGTCCACCACGATCAGGGTGCGCACCGGCAGCGCGAGCAGAGTCCAGGTTCGCATCGCCTCGCTCATGATCGCGTCGTCCTGAAGCTCGAGCACCGGGACGGTTCCCAGTCCGCGGATATCGGGCAGTGCGTGTCCTACTCCGTCACGGAAGCCTTCGCGCGACAGGATCGCGCGCGCATCCGCCGCGTGCAGCGCGTCGGCGAGCGCCGCGCCGGTGCGCGCCGCACGTGCGTTGCGGTCCGGGTCGGGTGCGGTCACCACGATCGGATAGTCGACCATCACGGTGCCGTTCTCCGGTATCCACACGTCGAGGTCCCGCTCACGGGTCCGGCGGTGCACCTGCACCTGCTGCTCGGTGGTCACGATGACGTCGTCGCCCTCGATGCGCTCGAGTGCCGCCTGACCGGTCGGCGGTTCCTCTCGGCGTGCACCCTCACGCTGAGCGTGCACGGCGAGCGCCGAGCGCACGGTACCCACGGCGACCGGGTTGTCGGCGGTTTCGGCGAGGGCAGCCCGGATCACGCCTGCTGCCGTACCCGTGCGCAGGGGGTTGCCGAGGTCGAGGCCGGCGAGACCGAGTGCCGACCGCCAGTTGGGGGCTACCGGCACGGCGTCCGGGGCACCCGCGAGAACCAGCGGCGACGTCGCGAGCGGAAACGAGATCGTTCGCACCGAACCGGCAGCGTTGTCCTGGGCCCGTCGCGCCCACCATCCCCCTTCGGGGATCCACAGGTCGGGCGCGCCGGCCCCGGTTCCCAGCCTGCTCGCGACGTCGCCGGGTTCCTCCGCGGTGATCTCGAAGGCCGCGCATCCGGTGTCGGCACGAGCGAGCGCCTCACCGACCGCGGGAGCCAGCGCAGGCGCCACCGCAAGCGCGTACTCGTCCGTCGTGGAGCATCCGATCCCCCATTGCCCCGACACGAACGACAGCGCCGCGACGGCCAGTGCCGCCACCACGATCCCCACCATAACCATTCGCGCACGATCGGAATTTCTCCGACGCCGCGACGTCGCGCCGGGTTCGTCCGTCACGTGTTCCCCTCCCGCCACGATCGGCCGTCCACCCCGACCCGTGTGAACTAGGCCACATGGTATCGGGTGAACTTCCGATGCGTAACGAGACGGTGAGGTCAGCTCGCTTCGGGATACAGCCCTTCGAGCCTGCGGGCGATCAGAGCGGCCTGCAACTGCCGCAGGCCCGACGGCCGGGTGGGATCGAAGCCGGTGAGCTGCGCGACCCGCTTGAGGCGATAGTCGACGGTGTTGGCGTGCACATGCAGCGTGCGCGCCGTGAGCTGCCGGCTGAGATCGTGCGCGATGTGCGTCTCGAGGGTCTCGACGAGTTCTGCGGCGTCGTCGAGCGGTTCGAGCACGCGGGCGAGATGCTTACGCGCCGGGCCGGGCCGGGTGAGCTGATACTCGAGGGCGAGGTCCGCGATGCTGTAGGCCCCCGCCGGCCGGCCCAGGCGGCGCACCAGATCGAGGAGTTCGTGCGACTGTTTCGCGGCCGACGGGATCTCCGGAACCTCCGCGTGGACGAGCGCGACGGTCACCTCCACCCCCGCGACGGTGCCGATCCGCTCCCGGAACTCGTCGATGAGTGCGGTAGCCGACGAACCGGGCAGCAGGACGGTGCCGCCCTCCGGGCCGAGCAACGCCAGATGCTTGCCTTCGCACAGCGTTTCGAGTTCGATCTCGACGCGGCGCAGGGTGCGGCGCGCCACCACCTCCGGCCGGACGTGGGGATTGCGTTCGTCGGGGTGCCGCGCAAGCGAGACTGCAAGAACCGTGTAGCCGTCGGCAAGCTCGAGACCCGAGCGTTGCGCGACCGATGCCGCGTCCTGTCCGCTGAGCAGCGCGGTCACCAATTCCTGGGCCGCGACATCGCGTTCACGCCGAATGGCGTCGAGTTCCGCGACGAACCCGGTGGTCGCGGCTACCGTGACCTTTTCGAGGAGCGCCATCCACAACCGTGACGCGTCGGCGACCGCGGCGACGTCACCCTCGCGTGCCTTCTCGGTGACGAGTTCCCAGCCCAGGCGGATGCCCTCGTGGTAGATGCGCAGCATGTATTCGAGACGGAACCCGGCGCGTGCCCATTGCGCGGCGCTGCTGCGCAGGTCGGCAAGATCCGAGTCCGACGGCAACTCTCCGGCGTCGAGCAGATGGATCGCGATACGAAGACAGCGGACGGTGACCTCGGTGACGTCGCCTCGCAGCGACTCGCCAGGGCGCAGCGAACACGGCGCGACATTGTCCGCGAAGTGCGCCACGAGCTTGCGCGCGACGGCGGGCAGATCTCGCAGCGGTACCGACGCAGGCTTCCCGTCGACCACGAATCTGGGAACCTCGCTTTGACGACCGCCACCCCGGCCGTGCTCCGCTATACGGATCTGATCCGTTACAGACATCCCTCGAACCCCCATCGAAGTAACAAACCTATATACCGTGCAGTAGAGAATCCGCCTCGTACCGCGGCATGCGCAACCCCTGGGGCGTCTTTTCTATGATCCGGAGTCGCACGAAACGCTGTACGACCGGCGGTCACGGGGCGTCGGACGCCAGTTGCTTCTTCTGCACCTTTCCCATCGCGTTACGGGGCAGCGCGTCCACGACACGCACCTCGCGCGGGCGCTTGTGAACCGAAAGTTGTTCTGCAACATAGCTTATCAATGTGTCTTCGTCCACCTCCGGGCCCGAGGGCGCGGGGACGACGAACGCCACGATGCGCTGCCCCAGGTCGGCGTCGGGCAGGCCCACCACGGCCACCTCCCCCACCGACGGATGGCCGAGAAGCACCGTCTCGATTTCTCCGGCGCCCACCCGGAAACCGCCGGATTTGATCAGATCCGTCGACTCGCGGCCCACGATCCGGTGGAAACCGGCGCCGTCGACGACCGCCACGTCGCCTGTGACGAACCACCCGTCCTGGGTCCAGGAGGCGGCCGTCGCGTCGGGCCGGTTCAGGTAGCCGTCGAACAGCATCGGCCCACGCACCTGCAGGACGCCGATGCTCTCGCCGTCGTGCGGCACGTCGGCACCGTGCTCGTCCCGCAGTCGCGTCTGCACGCCCGCGACCGGCGTCCCGACCCAGCCGGGACGGCGCTCACCGTCCACCCGGGTACTCAGGGTGAGCATCGTCTCGCTCATGCCGTACCGCTCGATGGGCGTCAGGCCCGTCAGCTCCCGAAGTTTCTCGAACACCGGAACCGGCAACGGGGCACTTCCGGAGACGAGCAGGCGGGCACCGCTCAGCGCGCGGGCCGACTCCTCGTCCTGCACGATGCGCGACCACACCGTCGGAACACCGAAGTACAGGGTGCCGCGTGCGCGTGCGTACGCCTCCGGGGTGGGAGTACCCGTGTGGATCAGGCGGCTACCGATCCGCAGCGGGCCGAGCAACCCGAGCACGAGACCGTGGACGTGAAACAACGGCAGGCCGTGCACCAGTGTGTCGCGGTCCGTCCAGTCCCATGCCTCGGCGAGCGCATCGATTCCGGCGGCGATCGCGCCGCGGCTGAGCAGGACGCCCTTCGGCGCACCCGTGGTACCCGAGGTGTAGAGCACGAACGCGGTGCGACGCGGCGACGGTTCGGGCACGTGGTGCCAGTCGCGGGCGTGGAGTCGCACGGGGAGCACCGGGAGTTGCGGCACCTCGGGGTGCTGGGTGTCCGGAGCGGCGCCGACCCACGCCTGAGCGCCGGAATCCTTCAGAATGTGCGACAGTTCCGCCGGTCCCGAGTCCGGCGGAACCGGCACGACCGTCACCCCCGCGAGAAGGCAGCCGACGATCGCGACCACGGTCGTCGCGGTGGGGTGCGCGAGCACCGCGACCCGCTCGGCCCGCGCGACCCTCGCCGCGAGCGCGGTTCCGGCACCGAGGACGTCGCTCCGGGAGAGGGTGTGGCCGTCGATGCGGACGGCGTCGGGAATGTCGTCGCCGCGAGCGACGGCCAGTGGACTCAGCGAACGGAGGAGTGCAGACACACGCGACAGGATTCCATACCTCCCTGCGGCACCGGCACTCTCGTCACGACGCGACGCCGCCGAGCGACCCCGAGTTGAGCACCGCCGGACGCCGGGGCGGCAGCACGGTTCCGAGCACGGCGCCGAGCAGCATCCCGATCAGCACGGCGACACCGTGGGCATCGTCGAACGCCACGAGCACCACCCCGAGAAGAAATGTGGCCGAGGAGGCCAGCAGCAATCGCCGCCGCGCCCCGACCACCGGCCAGAGCCCCGCGATCGACGCGGCGAGGGCCAGTGTGGCGCCGGAGGTGCCGGCACCCACCGACGGAGAAACGAAGGTCGTGAACAGCCCCCACAGGATCTGTCCGACGACGAAGAGCGCAGCCGCGCGGTACCAGCCCCATATCCGCACTGCTGCGATGGCGACCACCGCGAGCAGGACAAGGTTCGCGGCGGTCACGACGACACCGCCGTCCTCGACGAGCCCCGCGGTCAGCACGCGCCACCACTGTCCCCCGTCGCGCGTGCGGACCGGTTCACGCCGGAACAACTCGACCAGGGACGGCACGATCAGCCTCGTCACCGACGCCACCGCAACCACGCCCCACAGCACGACGGCGGCCATCGGCGGGGGCCACCACCACGCGCGCGCCGCCGCGCGGGACGAGCGAGGATCGGGCATCGCGACGAGGGCGGTGAGCGCTACGACGGCAGCGTAGAACGCCCACAGCCATGGATCATCGCCGGATGCACTCACGCGGCCAATCTACCGGCCCGGGCGTGGCCACACGGCCACGACGCCACCGGACCGGAGCGCTCAGCGCAGTCGCCGCGCTGCCGCTTCGATCGCATCGTCCGTCGCGGTGAGCGCGATCCGTACGTGCTGGACGCCGCCGGGGCCGTAGAACTCGCCGGGAGCCACCAGAATGCCCCGCTCGGCGAACCAGTCGACGGTCGCGCGGCACTCTTCACCGCGCGTCGCCCACAGATACAGTCCGGCCTCCGAGTGGTCCACGGTGAAGCCGGCGCCGCGCACAGCGGCCAGCAGGATCTCGCGGCGTGCCCGGTACTTCTCGCGCTGGACGTTCTCGTGCTCGTCGTCGTTCAATGCCACGGTCATGGCCGCCTGGATGGGCAGCGGCAGCATCATGCCCGCGTGCTTGCGCACCTCGAGCAGGTCGGCGACGAGGTCCGCGTCGCCGGTCACGAACCCGGCCCGATAGCTCGCCAGATTCGAGGTCTTCGACAGCGAATGCACCGCGAGCAGGTTCGTGTGGTCACCGTCGCACACGCTCGGGTGCAGGATCGACAGGGCTTCACCCTCCCAGGTGAGGCCGAGGTAGCACTCGTCGGAGACGACGATCGCGTCACGGCTGCGCGCCCAGTCGACGACCTTGCGCAGGTGGTCGAGGCCGAGCACCTTGCCGGTGGGGTTCGACGGGGAGTTGACGAACACCAGCGCCGCGCCCTCGGGCCCGAGACGGTTGAGTCCGTCGGCGCGGATGAGCCGCACCCCGGCGAGCAACCCGCTCACCTCGTACGTCGGGTACGCCAGTTCGGGGATGACCACCAGGTCGTCGGCACCGAGCCCGAGCAGCGTGGGTAGCCACGCGATCATTTCCTTGGTGCCGATGGCCGGCAGCACCGCCGCGGGGTCGAGCCCCGTGATGCCGTAGCGGCGGGCGAGCGCGCCCACAGCCGCGACACGCAGTTCCTCGGTCCCGTGGGTGATGGGATATCCCGGTTCCGCGGCGACCGATGCGAGTGCGTCACGGATGACGGGAGCGACCGGGTCCACGGGCGTACCCACGGACAGGTTCACGATCCCGTCGGGGTGCGCAGCGGCCTTGGCCTTCGCCTCGGACAGCGAATCCCACGGGAAGTCGGGGAGGTTTCCGGCTACCGATCGGCGCGTGCGTGCTTTCACAGGAGCACCGCCCGTTCGTACATCGAGCGACACCTACTCCTCGCCCATGGGAGGGAGGTTCTTGATGAACGGCGGGTCGTAGGCGACCTTGCCGAGCTTCGCGGCTCCACCGGGCGATCCGAGGTCGTCGAAGAAGTCGACGTTGGCCTTCACGTAGTCGGACCACTCGTCGGGAACATCGTCCTCGTAGAAGATGGCCTCGACGGGACAGACCGGCTCGCAGGCTCCACAGTCCACACACTCGTCGGGGTGGATGTACAACATGCGTCCACCCTCGTAGATGCAGTCGACGGGGCATTCCTCGATACATGCCTTGTCCAACACATCCACACACGGTTCCGCAATCGTGTACGTCACTGCTGTTTCCCTGCCTCTCTGTCTGCCCGCCGACCCGCTGCCCCGGCGCTCCGCCGGTCTGCGCGAGCCATCGTTCGTGGCCCACTCACCACTCGGTCCAGTATCCCCCGTTGTCCGGGCACTCCTCTGCATTAGGGTGCCCTGACCCCGGGGCCGGCAACCGTCGCGTCGGACGCCGACAGGTTACCGAACGGTCGCGTCCGCCTCGCGGGGTGCATATGCGGTGGTGCGCTGGCGTGCGGGCCGTCCGATGCCCTCTGCGATCGCGACGAGTTCTGCGACGGTCTTCTCGGAGCCGTGCTGTGAACCCGCCATCCGGGAGATCGTCTCTTCCATCAGCGTGCCGCCCAAATCGTTGGCGCCGCCTTCGAGCATCGCGCGCGTTCCGGCGACACCGAGCTTGACCCAGCTGGTCTGGATGTTGTCGATCCGGCCGTGCAGCATCACGCGGGCCAGAGCATGCGCGGCCCGGTTGTCGCGCATCGTCGGACCAGGGCGCGACGCACCGGCCAGATACAGCGGCGACGACTGATGGACGAAGGGCAGCAACACGAACTCGGTGAACCCGCCCGTGCGGTCCTGGATGCCGCGAAGCACGTTCAGATGCCCGACCCAGTGGTGCGGCTGGTCGACGTGCCCGTACATCATCGTCGAACTCGAACGCAGACCCACTTCGTGCGCGGTCGTGACGACTTCCACCCACTCGGCGGCCGGCAGTTTGCCCTTCGTCAGCACCCACCGGACCTCGTCGTCGAGGATCTCGGCGGCTGTTCCCGGAATGGTGTCGAGTCCGGCCTCGCGCAGATCGATCAGCCAGTCGCGGATCGACGTACCACTGCGTGCCACGCCGTTGACGATCTCCATCGGCGAGAACGCGTGCACGTGCATGGACGGAACACGTGCTTTGACCGCCCGTACCAGGTCGGCGTACCCGGTCACCGGCAACTCCGGGTCGATACCGCCCTGCATGCAGACCTCGGTGGCGCCGGCGACATGCGCCTCCCAGGCGCGGTCCGCGACTTCCTGGGCCGACAGCGTGAACGCGTCCGCGTCGCCCTTGCGCTGCGCGAACGCACAGAAGCGGCAACCGGTGTAACAGATGTTGGTGAAGTTGATGTTCCGGTTGATCACGTAGGTGACGTCGTCGCCGACGGTGTCGCGGCGCAACTGGTCGGCGAGCGCGACCAGTGCTTCGAGACCGGCTCCGTCCGCGTTGGCGAGCGCGACGTACTCGTCGTCCGAACATCCCGCGGGATCGCGCTCGGCCGAGCGAAGTGCGGCCAGCACGTCGCTGTCGAGCCGGACCGGAGCCGACTCACCGAGGGCGAGCACCTGTTCGCGCACGGTTTCCCAGTCGCCGAACGCACTGCCCAGGTCGGAGCGGTACTCGGTGTTGCGTCCGCTCACGTCGATCTCGGAGTTGAGGTCCACCCGGCCGGACGACTCCCAGTCGATGTCGGGTTCCTGCCACGGCAGGCCGGTCGGCAGCACGTCGCGGGCCAGTCCGGTCTCCGGGTCGGCCAGGGCGCGCACGTGCGTGGTGATCCGGGGATCGATCCACGGCTGCCCCGCCAGGACGTACTGGGGCTGGGCTGCGATCCGCTCGGTGAGGACGTAACCCGCGTCGGCGCTCACCGCGGCGAGCGTGTCGAGGTTCGGCCACGGCCGTTCGGGATTGACGTGATCCGGGGTCAGCGGCGAGACTCCGCCCCAATCGTCGACTCCGGCGCCGAGAAGAGCGCGGCACTCGTCGACCGAGACGAGGTTGGGCGGCGCCTGGATACGCATGCCCGGTCCGAGGACCAGCCGCGACACCGCGACCGCCGCGAGGAACTCGCCGAGATCGGCGTCGTCCGCGTCGCGCATCACGGTGTCGTCCTTGGCGCGGAAGTTCTGGACGATCACTTCCTGGATATGGCCGAATGCTTTGTGCGTCTTCCGGATCGCGTGGATCGAGTCGGCACGCTCGGCGACGGTCTCACCGATACCCACGAGAATTCCCGTGGTGAACGGCACCGACAGACGCCCGGCGTCGGTGAGCACGCGCAAGCGCACCGCGGGATCCTTGTCGGGGCTGCCGTAGTGGCACTGTCCCTTGTCGGTGAACAGTCGCTCCGAGGTGGTTTCGAGCATCATGCCCATCGACGGCGCGACCGGCTTGAGCCTCGACATCTCGGCCCAGCTCATGACGCCGGGGTTGAGATGCGGCAGCAGGCCGGTCTCCTCGAGAACCCGGATCGACATTGCGCGCACATAGTCCAGCGTCGAGTCGTAGCCGCGCTCTTCGAGCCACTGCGCAGCCTCGGGCCAGCGCTCCTCGGGCCGGTCCCCGAGCGTGAACAAGGCTTCTTTACAGCCCAACTCGGCGCCCTGGCGCGCGATCTCGAGGATCTCGTCGGGTTCGAGGTACATTCCGCGGCCTTCGGCGCGGAGTTTTCCCGGCACCGTCACGAATGTGCAGTAGTGGCAGCGATCCCGGCACAGCCGGGTGATCGGCACGAAAACCTTGCGGGAGTAGGTGACGGTACCGGGCCGTCCGGCGGCGAGCAGACCCGCATCACGCACCCGGGCCGCGGAGGCACACAGGTCCTCGAGATCGGATCCGCGTGCCTGCAACAGAACTGCGGATTCGTCGACGTTGAGCGTGACGCCGTCGCGCGCCCGGCGCAACGCCCGACGCATCGCGGAAGGCGCCGGCGGCGGTACCGCCCCGGGACGCACGGCGGGCGTCGGGAGCATCGCGGACTGCGCGGTGTCGTCTGCGGAATCGGTCATTGGCCGATCATCCGCCTCACCCGGCGCCCATGCCACCTCGGGGTCTATTCCCGCGGGTAGTCGTCGTCCGACGGCACTTCGCGGTGCTGTTCGTAGGTGTCGACGGGGTCGGCTTCGAGGGGCACATCGGAGGGCGGCACGTCTGCGGGTTCCTCACCCACAGGAATAGCCTGATCGATGCGATCGGCTTCGGAATCGTCACCCTGAGGGATGTCGATGTCGAGAGCGTCCGACGATTCGGTCATGGCGATCCTCCTTGTGCGATTCCGGCCCGGACGGGCCGGGCTCGAGTTCCGGCATCAGCCTAGCCTGGATGCCGACACGGATGTCGGGCCGCCGTCACAGGCCCCGGCGAGTATGGGAGGGCCATAGTGAACAGCGATGCCGAGGTGCGTTCGGAACCTCCGGTGGAACAGACGCCGCCGCGGGCCGAGGCGCCGGTGTCACAGGTTCGAATGGCCGACCCGGCGTGGCGCCCGAGCGACAAAGCACGCTTGTTGTGGTCGATCAACGCCGCTCTGCTGTGGGTGCCGGTCGTCGTCGCGCAGATCGTGTGGTGGGTCGTCGATCCCCGTCTCACGCTCTGGCATGTCGCCGCCGCCGCGGCGACCGTCGTCGTCGGCGGACTGCACATCGCGGTGGTGCCGCAGTGGCGGTACCGCGTCCACCGCTGGGAGATCAGCGATACAGCTGTGTACACGCGATCCGGATGGTTCACCCAGGAACGGCGCATCGCGCCCATCTCGCGCATCCAGACGGTCGACACCGAGCGCGGCCCCATCGACCGCCGGCTCGGCCTGGCCACCGTCACCGTCACCACCGCGTCGTCCGCAGGTGCCGTCGAGATCACCGCACTCGACGTGGCCGTCGCGGACGAGACAGTCGCGCGACTGACCGACATCGCCGGCCGCGACGGGGTCGACGCGACGTGACCACCGATCCGCACCCCGACCAGGACCGGGTCGCCGCGGTGTCCGCGCCCGACCGGACCGACGAGCCCGCATCGTGGTCGAGGCTCGACCCGCGCATGCTGCTCGTCCACCCGGTCGAAGAGATCCTGCGCCTGCTGCCCGTGCTGGTCGGCACGGTCGTGCTCGGCAGCAGCAGCGGCAACCCGTACTGGGGACTCGCAGCCGCCGCGGTGCTCGTGGTGATCGGCTTGTCCCGGTGGTTCACGACGACGTACCGCGTGGGACCTGTCCACGTCGAACTCCGGCGCGGGCTGCTCCAGCGACAGGAACTGTCGATCCCGCGGAGCCGGATCAGGTCGGTCGACGTCGAGCAACGGGTCCTGCACCGGCTTCTCGGTCTCGCCGTCGTGAAGATCGGGACCGGCCAGTCCGCCGGCGCCGGCCGCGACCGCAACCGGTTCGAACTCAACGGACTCGCCGCCGACTCCGTTCCGGCGTTGCGCGACGCCCTGCTCGGCGACAGGTCGGCGCGCACCGACTCCGGCGATGCCGACGCAGCGGCGACGGCACCTTCGGCGGAAACGTCGCCCGAAATCGAGATCGCCCGGTTCGATCCGCGCTGGGTTCGGTACGCCCCTTTCTCCGCGACCGGCCTGATCGGTATCGCTGCCGTGGTGGGCATCGCCTTCCAGTACGGGCTGGGCGAGCGTCTCGCCGAGCCCCGCAGCGTCGAACGCGGTGTCGCGGCATTCGAGGCTGCCGGTGTGGCGGTCTCGGTCGTGGTCCTCACGCTGGTCGTGCTGCTGATCGCGAGTATCGGCGCCTGCGTGCGTTACGTGTTGCTCTACGGAAACCTGCGGGTGACCGACGACGGGCGCATGCTGCGCATCGGCCACGGCCTCGTGAAGGTCCGTCATTCGACCCTCGATCGCGAGCGCTTGCGCGGCGTCAACCTGCGTGAGCCGCTCGCTCTCCGGCTCGCCGGCGGCGCGCGTCTCGACGCGATCATGACGGGCGTGGCCGCGGAAAGCGGCGAATCGTCGCTGGTACTGCCGTCGGCGCCGGAACGCGACGTGCACCGCGTCGCCGCACAGGTGCTCACCGATCCACTCCCCGTACACGTGCCGCTGCTCGCCCACGGTCCCGCGGCGCGTCGCCGTCGTTACACGCGCGCACTCGTCCCTGCGGGTCTTGTCGCCGCCGCCGTGATCGGCGCTCTGGCGGTGACCGGGCGCTCGTTACCGCTTCCGGCAACGGTCGCGGTAGCCGTAGGACTCCTCGCGGGGGCATGCGCACTCGCATGGGACCGTTATCGCGGACTCGGCCACGCCGTCGTGCCCGGTCGTCTCGTGACGCGGAGCGGATCGGTGGACCGGCAACGCGTGAGCCTGGACGCCGAGGGGATCATCGGCTGGACGGTGCGGCAATCTTTCTTCCAGCGCCGGGCAGGCGTGGCCACGGTCGTCGCCGCGACGCCGGCCGGGGCAGGACACTACGAGGTGATCGACATTCCCGAGGAACTCGCATGGTCGCTGGTCGAGGCGGTCACCCCCGGCTGCGCCGACTCCTGGACGCGGCGATGAGGGGCCCGCTGCCCGGCCCGGAACCGGACAACCTCGAACAGATGGACGCCGAACTCGTCGAGTGCCGGGCGTGCCCGCGGCTGGTGGCATGGCGCGAGCAGGTCGCGCGGGAGAAGCGTGCCGCCTTCCGCGACGAGGAGTACTGGGGACGGCCGGTGCCCGGCTTCGGGCCGGACGACGCGTCCCTGCTGATCGTCGGGCTCGCGCCTGCGGCGCACGGAGGAAACCGCACCGGGCGGATGTTCACGGGCGATCGTTCGGGTGACGTGCTGTACGCGGCGCTGTACGAGGCGGGTTTGGCGTCGCAGCCGGTCGCGACGCACCGCGGCGACGGTCTCGAACTGTTCGGAACGCGCATCACCTCACCGGTGCACTGTGCTCCGCCGGCGAACAAACCGACGGTCCTCGAACGGGACACGTGCCGCCGCTGGCTCGAACAAGAACTCGATCTGCTGTCACCGACCCTGCGGTCGGTGGTCGTACTGGGCGGGTTCGGGTGGCAGTCGCTGCTGCCGGTACTGGCCTCCGCGGGATGGACGGTGCCCACGCCACGGCCGAAGTTCACCCACGGGGCGCACGTCGTCCTGGACCCGGTCTCGGACGCGCGGCAGCCCCTCCACCTGTTCGGGTGCTATCACGTGAGCCAGCAGAACACCTTCACCGGGCGGCTGACGCAGGACATGGTGGCGACGGTGCTCAGGGACGCTGCTCGGGCGGCCGGACTGCCCGTGAAATCTCCTTGATGCGAACCGAGAACAGGTACACACCCGCCGGCGCGAGGGCCGCGACCGGCAGGAGCAGGATGCGCCAGTCGGCGACGACCACCTGGTCGCCGCCGGGACCGCCCGCCAGGCACAGCAGGAACACGACGCCCCACGCCACCAGCGGAAGCGCGGCGCGGCCCAGCGATCCCGTCTCGGTGCGCATCGCTGCCACCAGGAGAAGATTCAGCACGGCGGCCAGCACGATGACAATGGGGAACGGCACCCCGCCGAGATAGAGGCCCAGGTAGAACACGGACAGTACGGCGCACAGCCCGCCGCTGATCACGAGCAGGGCGACTACGCCCCTGCGCGGTGCGGGTTCGGATACGGACGCGGGACCACCGGACAGCCCGGTTGCGGGATCGACCGTCATGACACGATAGTGCGCCACACGGCCACGAGCGGCGCAACCGGGTCCTGTGCGATCACGGGACGGGCGGGTAGCCGAGCATCGTCAGCAGGGCACTCTGCTGATCGGCGAAGTGGTAGAGGGCGTCGTAGTACTCCGCGCGGATCTCGCCTGCGTAGGGCCGCAGCGAGTCCACGAACGCGACGATCTGGTTTTGCACGGACCAGTTGTACATCGAACCCCCTGCGGTGAGGCCGCCCCCGCGCGGCAGTACCTATGACCGCGGCGCCAGGACCGCAGTATCTATGACCCAGGTCACACTAGCCGATGCCGGCGAACAGGTCATCCTCACGACCGGTGTCGTCGACGCGACCGCGTTCCCCCCGGGCCAGCACGAAGTACTCCTCGGCGAACACCGGTTGCGCCACCATGTTCGACAGTGCGAACGCGCCCCCACCGGGAGCCAGGACGACCTGGGTCGCATGGGCGGCCATCGCCGAACGTTTCGCGTCGAGCACACCGCTGACGTCGACGACGGTGGTCACCTGGTCGTCGGGCACACTCGGAAGCTCGTCCGCTTCCGGCATGCGCCAGCCTTCGGGCAGGTGGTCCAAAGCGGCGATTCCCGCGTCCAGAGCCGAGCGTTCGGTGACGGTCCAGTACACCTTCGCGGGAGTCCAGGGCGCACCCGCCTCCGGAAAGTCTTCGGTGCCGGACACTTCGACGGCAGCGGTGACGCGGTCGTGGACCGCGATGTGATCGGGATGCCCGTACCCACCGCGCGGGTCGTAGGTGACGACGACATGTGGGCGGGTCTCCCGGATCACCGCGACGAGCGCCTCCAGCGCCTCGTCGGCGTCGGCGTTCACCCACGCCCTCGGGTTCTCGGCAGAGGGTGTCCCGGCCATTCCCGAGTCTCGCCAATGGCCTGCACCGCCGAGAAAACGCGGGCCGTCCACCCCGAGCGCCGCAAGAGCGCGACCGAGTTCGAGGATGCGGTACCCGCCCAGTTGGTCGGCCTGATCGGCCGCCAATTGCGCCCAGCGGTCCCCGATGACCTCACCTTCCTCGCCGAGCGTGCAGGTCACGACGGTGACCTCGGCGCCTTCTGCAGCGTAGCGGGCGATGACGCCGCCTGTGGTGAGCGATTCGTCGTCGGGATGGGCGTGAACCAGCAGCAGCCGACGATCCGCAACGTTCGGCGTCTGAACGAAATCTGTTGTCACGGTGTACTCCTCCACCACAAATGTGCGTCTCCGACGATGCCGGCGGGAACCGAACCGGCCAGCGACACGTTGTCGATCTCCGGCCCGGCCGCGACCACGGTGCGATCCTGCAGGATCGGGAGGTTCACGGCGAGCGCCCACAGGCCGGGCTGCGCGGCGGTGATGACCTCGCGGGGGTCGGCGGTGCCGCGCACCGCAGCGAGCAATTTTTCCTCGAGTTCGGGATCGCACGCCCCGGACAGGTTGCTCGGCGCATCGAGCATTGCCCGTATCTCGTCTTCTTCGTCGTCCGAGCTTCCACCGGTCGACCCGGTAGTGCGGGCGGCCTCCGTGGCCTCGTCACCGGGGTTCGTGGAGTCCCCGCCCTCTGCCTTCGGCGGATCGGTGGCGCGGGCAGCGCCCTCGACGACGGGCAGCACCGGCGGACACCCGAACCGGGACAGCGCTGCGGTCGCGGGATCGTCCCCCACCCGCATCCATCCCAGGACCGCATGCACGCTGCCGTCGACCAGCGACTCGCCGTACAACTCGTCCGGGGGTAGCTCCGTCACGGTCGCGGCGATACCGGCGTCGCGCAGGACATCGGCCGCCGTGCGCGCGACCGCGAGGGTGGTCTCGGCGTCTTCCGGCACTCCGATCACGAAGTTCAGAGGTTCGCCGTTGCGGAGAAGGAGAGTGTCGTCCGCTTCCGGGGCGGGCGGTGCGCCGGTAGGTGACGACGTCGGGTCGGCAGACGGACCGTCGGCGTCGGCGGGCGGTTCCTCGGGCAGGGGTTCCGGAGCGACGGGCATGTATCCCGCTTCCGCGAGCAGACCGAGTGCCTCTTCCCTGCTGGGTCGCGGCGGCATCGTGGGCGCGTATCCGGGATCGGACGGCGCCAGCACCTGGGCGCGTGCCGGGACGACGCTGGTCTGAGTCCCCGCACCGACGAGTGCGAGTAGCTCCGGGTCGAGCAGACCGAGGATCCCCCGGCGCACGCGCAGGTCGGCAAGTTCGTCCGCACGGGTGTTGAGGGTGAAGTCGAGCGTGCGCGGCTGCAACTGGACGCCGGTGCGGACGCCGGGCACCGCGTCGAGTTGGGCGAGCAACGCCGCCCCGCCCCGCGCTTGTGCCACCTGAGCGTCACCGCTGCGCAGAGACTCGGCGAACTGGGAGTCGGTGCCCCCGCGGCGCATCAGGATCTCGTCGGGCACAGCGGGAGTGCCCCAGAACCGATCGTTGCGTTCGAGGAGCACCTCGCCGCGGCCACGGTCGACGGCGTCGACGTGGAATCTGCCGCCCGAGACCGGAATCGTTTCGGACAGTCCGCTCAGGAACCCGCCGGGGGTGTCCTTGACGAGATGTGCGGGCAGCAGGTCGGTGAACAATTCGCGCCAGGCCGGATACGGCTCGCGCAGCGTGACGGTGACAGTCTTGCCTCCGCCCGACGAACGCACGTCGTCGATGAGCCGATAGCCCGCGGGATCGACGACTCCCGGCTGCGTGATCATCTGCTGCCACAGGTACCGGAAGTCCTCGGCCGCGATCGGGGCGCTGTCGGACCACTGCGCCTCGTCGCGCACCTGGTACGTGATGGTGAAGGGATCCTGCTCGGTGACCTCGGCGGAGATCAGCACGGTCTCGTCCGGTACCCACAGCGTCGCCGCCGGATTCTGCGGATCGGGCACGGCCCGGAACGCGCTGGGCAGTACCAGGCCCGCGACGGCGTTCGCGACGGGCGACTGGTCGGACAGCAGATGCGGATTGAAGCCGGTATCGACCCTGTCGATCGCCACGACCACGGTGCTGCGGGGTCGCGTCGGAGCCGGAGGAGTCGTCGGCTCGGCCTGTTCGATGGGCGGCGGCGGATCGGCGGTACACGCCGTCAGCACCAGGACCGCCGATGCGAGGAGCGCCGGGACTCCGGCTCGCCACCGGCGACGGACACGCGTACGCAACACTCCGGCTTCCTTCCCGTCGACCAGACGGTACGTGGCGGTCCCGGCCAGCACACTGCTCACCGGGACCGCCACATCCTTACTACTTGTTACGGGCCTTCTCGCGCGACCGCGCGCGCTGCCGGTCGGTCGCCGAGAGATGCACCTTGCGCACGCGCACGATCTCGGGGGTGACCTCGACGCACTCGTCGCCGGCACAGAATTCCATAGCAGCCTCGAGGGTCAGCTCGATGGGCTTGGCCAGCGTCTCCATCACGTCGGCGGAAGACTGACGCATGTTGGTCAGCTTCTTCTCGCGGGTGACGTTGATGTCGAGGTCTTCCTGACGCGGGTTGATGCCCACGACCATGCCCTCGTAGGTGTCCGCACCGGGCTCGACGAAGAACGTGCCGCGGTCGGCCAGCTGGATCATCGCGAACGGCGTGACGGTGCCGGTCCGGTCGGAGACGAGCGAGCCGGTATGGCGTGCGCGAATCTCGCCGGCCCACGGGGCGTAGCCGTGGAACACGGCGTTGGCGATGCCGGTGCCGCGCGTTTCCGTGAGGAAGTCGGTGCGGAAACCGATCAGGCCGCGGGACGGGACGAGGAATTCCATCCGCACCCAGCCCGCACCGTGGTTGGTCATCTGCACCATCTTGCCCTTGCGGTTGGCGAGCAACTGCGTGATGGCACCGAGGTACTCCTCGGGGGTGTCGATGGTGAGCTCTTCGAAGGGCTCGTGCAGCTTGCCGTCGACCTGCTTGGTAACCACCTGGGGCTTACCGACGGTCAGCTCGAAGCCTTCGCGGCGCATCTGCTCCACGAGGATGGCCAGCGCCAGCTCGCCACGACCCTGGACCTCCCAGGCATCGGGACGGCCGATGTCGAGCACCTTCAGCGACACGTTGCCGACCAGTTCCGCGTCGAGGCGGGACTTGACCATGCGAGCGGTGAGCTTGTGGCCCTTGACGCGCCCGACCAGCGGGGACGTGTTGGTACCGATCGTCACCGAGATCGCGGGCTGATCGACGGTGATCCGGGGCAGTGCCACGGGGTTCTCGAGGTCCGCGAGGGTGTCGCCGATCATGATGTCGGGGAAACCTGCGACGGCGACGATGTCACCGGCGATGGCGGACTCTGCGGGATGCCGCTCCACACCGACGGTCGCGAGCAACTCGGTGATCTTCGCGCGGGTGACGACGGGCTCGCCGTCGACTTCGCGCATCCAGCTCACGGTCTGGCCCTTGCGGAGCTCACCGTTGTGGATGCGGACGAGCGCGAGACGACCGAGGAACGCGGACGCGTCGAGGTTGGTGACGTGTGCCTGCAGCGGTGCCGCAACGTCGCCCTTCGGCGCCGGCACGTACTCCATGAGGACGTCGAACAGATCGTCGAGGTTCTCCGCGTCGGGCGCTTGGCCGTTCTCGGGCTGCTTCCGCGACGCCTTGCCCTCACGGCCCGATGCGTAGAGCACCGGAAGTCCGAGCGCGAGTTCGGCAGCCTGGGCGGCTTCGTCGTCGAGGTCGGACGCGAGGTCGAGCAGCAGGGTCTGGCTTTCCTCGACGACCTCGGCGATGCGGGCGTCGGGACGGTCGGTCTTGTTGACCACGAGGATCACCGGCAGCGACGCGGCGAGTGCCTTACGCAGCACGAACCGGGTCTGCGGCAGCGGTCCCTCGGAGGAATCGACGAGCAGCACGACGCCGTCGACCATGGACAGGCCGCGCTCGACCTCTCCACCGAAGTCGGCGTGGCCGGGGGTGTCGATGACGTTGATGACAGTCACGCTGCCGTCGGGGTGGTGACGGTGCACCGCGGTGTTCTTCGCGAGAATGGTGATGCCCTTCTCACGCTCGAGGTCACCGGAGTCCATGACCCGGTCCACGAGTTCCGCACGTTCGGCGAACGCGCCCGACTGGCGCAGCATGGCGTCGACGAGGGTGGTCTTTCCATGGTCGACGTGCGCCACGATGGCGACGTTCCGAAAATCAGCGGTGCTCACGCGATGGCTCTCCTGGCTGTTGTCCGCGGCCACACGGCACTGGACCCGGTCGGCACCTCGCCCGTACGGCGCATATTGTTCGAAGCCGCTACGCGATTGCGATACGCCCACACCCGGCCTGAGACGGCCCGAGCAGGCACTGCGGCCACGAACATCCTACCGCTCTTCCGGGGGCGCCTGCTCCGGCCCCTCCCCGTAATGCCAGGTCACGACGCCGGAACGTGAGATTCACCACGCGAGGACGCCGTTATGCGAGCGTTACAGCCCTCCCAGGAGGTCTACAACCGCCTCTTGCGTTCCCGTAAGGGCACGCTAACCTGACACCCGGATGCTGCGACGAGGGCGGGACGATTCATGGGCAAGAAGATCAAGCCGAGCAAGGTCGCCGGCCTGAAGCCGAAGAAGAAGTGCTGCCGCAAGAAGACCCGCTGCGTGAAGTGCCCCGTGGTCATCATGCGCATGAAGAAGGTCGCGAACGACGACCTGAGCAAGAAAGAACTCCGCAAGCACCTGGAGAAGGCGCGCGCCGCCTGAACTCAGCCGGCGAGCAGCGCCCGCAGGTCCGGCAGCCACACCCGGTCCGCTGCCACGAGGTCCACGTCGTCGAGTTCACCGGCGTCGACCCAGCGCACCGCGGCGTGATCGAGCGCGCGGGGTTCTCCGTCGAGCAGGTGCACCCGGTACGCACACATCACCAGACCGCCGCGAAGGTGAACTTCGGCGCCGAAACGTTCTCCGCCGCGGACCTCGACACCCAGTTCTTCGCGCAGTTCGCGGCGAAGCGCCTCCTCGGCACTCTCCCCCGGTTCGACCTTCCCTCCGGGCAATTCCCACTGGCCGGCGAGTTCGGGCGGCCGGGTCCGCTGAGCGAGGAGTACGCGCCCGTCACGGACTACAGCCCCGGCGACGACGTGTCCCGTCGGCGGTGTCGTTGCGGTCATGCCGTGCATCGTCCCAGAATGGTTCATGGCCCAGTTACTGACGGACGGCGAGATCGACGCGGCACTGTCCGAACTCCCGCACTGGCGACGAGCAGGTGCGTCCCTGATCCGAACGATCGAGGCTCCGACGTTCCCCGACGCGATCGCGCTGGTCGACAAGGTCGCGGAGGCCGCCGAAGAGGCGGACCACCATCCCGACATCGACATCCGATGGCGGAAGGTGACCTATTCGCTGTGCACACACTCCTCGGGGGGGATCACCGAATCGGACGCGGAGATGGCGCGCCGGATCGATCAGTTGGCTCAGACGGTCGGTCTGTAGGGGTCGCGGCGTCGGAGGCTTCTTCTGCGACGGTAACCGTCGCGGCGTGCTCAGTCTCCGAGGCCCGCAACTTCCGCGCGCCCACGATCATCCAGACGTAGACGAGGACCGCACCGGCGACGTAGACCGTGCCCAGCCACGCCAGGGGCGCGGGCCGCCCCACCGTCCAGATCGAGTCCTGCGCACTGCTGAGCACCCACGGCACGCCGACGAGCGTCACGACGGCCCAGAACGCGGCGAGGATACGAGTGCCGGTGAGCCCGGCCAGCGGGCCGTACAGGAGCCAGATCAGCATCGGAACGACCCACACCCAGTGATGGGCCCACGAGATCGGCGAAACCAGCAGACCGAGGAGTTGCACCACGAGCAGGGTCCCGAGCAGATCGTCCTTTCCGAGCGAACGCCACGCGGCGAACGCGAGTGCGGCGCACACGACGACAGCGACGAGCCACAGCGGTCCGGTCTCGACGTCCTCCCCCACGATGCGGCTCAGCGCGCCGCGGAGCGACTGGTTCCACACCGATCCGACCGGACCGATCCGGTCGGCGTCGCCGAACAGGGTGGTGAAGTAGGTCAGTCCTTGCTCGCCGAGCGTGAGCACGCTGACCAGGACGGTCACCGCGAACGCGACGGCAGAGAACACGGCTTCCCGCCATCGACGCCGTGCAAGGAAGTAGAGGCCCGTGATGGCGGGCGTCAGCTTGATTCCGGCGAGAATTCCTACGAGGCCGCCGGAAAGCCACCACCGGGAACTGCGCACCGCGACCATGACGCCGAGGACCAGGAAGACGTTGATCTGCCCGTAGTCGAGGGTGGTGCGCAGGGGTTCGGTCCAGATGCCGACGGCCGTCCACGCGAGGGCGACCCCGGTCCACCGCCGCGTGCGCGCTTCGGGCCCGATCACAAGTTCGAAAGCGATACGCACAACGAAGAACAGGGCCGCGACCGTGAGCAGTTGCCACGCCACGCCGAGCACCGCGAACGGCACTACGTGCAGCGGGAGGAATACCAGCGCTGCGAACGGCGGATACGTGAAGGGCAGCGGGAAGTCCGGGGTGTAGCGACTGTAGGTGAAGTTGTAGAGGTCGCCGTCGAGGAGAGCGGCGGAGCCGTCCACATACACATGCAGGTCGACGAGGTTCATCCCGTTGGGCGTGAACAACGTCCAGGCGAGTCGTGCCGCGACGGACACCACCAGCAGTGCCGCGCACCACCGCACCGGATACGAAGGAACTCGTCGTGGCACCGCGGTGCAGCCTCCCGTCGTTCCCTGGCCCGGATGTCCGGACCTTCGGCTCTAGAGACTACCGGCGAACACCCAGCCCTCCGAAACCCTGATTCACTCTGGTAACAATCTCATCTCTACTCACAACAGTCACAAAGGAAACACGTTACCGTCTACCGGGTACCGCCATTCGGAACAAACTGTGGCTACACTCCCCCGAAGGCAACCGCCAACCCGGGTTCGGCACGGTGGGTTGTCCTGCGGGAGGGGACTCCATAGAGTGTCGCCTCGAGCCGTCAGTACCGGCTGGTCTTCCAGGCCTACCAGGTGCTTCAACGACAAGGATGGGGAACAGTGCTTCGTACTCGAGGAATGCGGCGTGCGCTCACAGCGTGCGCACTTGCCGCCACTGCGGGACTGGCGGTGCCGTCGCACGCCTTCGCGCAACCGGCGCCCCCGGCGCTGCCCGACCTGACCCAGTTCGTCGAACTCCCGCAGTTCGAGGTCCCGGCCGACCTGTCCATCGAGTCGTTGACACGTCTGATCCCCGAAATCCAGGCGAACCCCGAGCAGGTAGAAGCACTCGCATCGCTCGCTCCCGCCATCGTCGGAGCTGCGGCAGGGCCGTCGGATGTTGCCGACGTCGCGGACGGCAGCAACGACCTGCTCGCACAGGCGAAGGAACTGCTCGCGAATTCCGAGCTTCCGGAGTCCCTGAAGGGCACCCTTCAGCGCGTCATCACCTTCCTGGACGGCAGCGGCGGTGGTGGCCCCGACATTCCGGCACCGGGCACGGTCGTGATCTCGCAGTTCCTGTACCCCACGCTCGGCCAGGATTGCATCGGTGACGGACAGGACTCCGTGGGCAGCGCGCTCGCAGTGGCCGGTCCTGCTCAGCTGCCGCCCCCGGGCCCGGCCGCCGGTCAGGTCGGATTCGTCTTCACCGCGCTCGGCACCGCGCCTACCGCTGGCGAACAGGACCTGACCCTGAGCTGGATCAACGTCTCCAACGGCCGCAGCGGCACCCAGCCGCTCACCAACGAGGCACGTATCAACCCGGACGGTCCCGCAACGTTGACCGCCATCGCCGACACCGGCGCCGGCCAGGTCGTAGCGGTCGTCTCGGGTGGCATCACCACCCAGAAGGAAGGCGCGGACCCGCGTTCGTGCACCTTCCTCCCCACCCTGGGCCTGGTGTCCGTGCCCTGACGGACACCGATAACAGAACAACCGAAGGCCGCCGGGATTCTTCCCGGCGGTCTTCGCGTGTCTGTACAGAGCTTCGGTCCGGTGCGCTGGACCGAAACCGGTTGTACATCGGCGGTATCCCCGTGCTAGACACGGTGGACCAACTAGTTGATATGGCGCACTAAAGTTTTCGGCCGCGATCTCGCCGGCCCCTGAGCGAGGAGAGGCATGGCCGTCGAAACTCCGATCCCGACGCGGGAGCAACCCGCTCCTTCCGGGATCGTCGCGGTCCTGGCCATGTGCGGGATCAGCGTCGCCCTCATGCAGACCCTGATCGTGCCGATCCTGCCCCGGCTGCCGCTCCTCGTGAACGCATCTCCGGAGAACACGTCCTGGGCAGTGACCGCGACACTTCTGGCCGGTGCGGTCGTCACCCCGATCAGCGGCCGGCTCGGTGACATGTTCGGCAAACGCCGGATGCTGCTCGTCAGCCTCGGCATGATGGTGCTCGGTTCCGCGGTGTGCGCGATGGCGAACACACTCCTGCCCCTCGTGATCGGTCGGACTCTCCAGGGCGCCGCCGTAGGCGCGATCCCCCTCGGCATCGCCATCCTGCGCGACGAGCTACCGGCCAAACGGGTTCCCGGCGCGATGGCCACGATCAGCGCGACCATGGGCGTGGGCGGAGCAATCGGCTTGCCCCTCGCGGCACTGGTCGCCCAGCTCACCGACTGGCACATGTTGTTCGTGGCCTCGCTGGTGCTCGGCGCGGTCGGCATCGCCGCGGTATGGAAGTTCGTCCCGGAATCACCGCGACGCAACCCGGGCCGGTTCGATTTCCTTGGAGCGGGTCTGCTCTCGTCCGCCCTGATTCTCCTTCTCGTTCCGGTGACGAAGGGAAATTCGTGGGGTTGGGCTGAGCCGGCCACCCTCGCCATGCTCGGCGGAGCGCTGCTGGTCTTCCTGGGATTCGGCTGGTACGAGTTGCGCGTCGACCGGCCGCTGGTCGATCTGCGACTGTCCGCCCGCCGTCCCATTCTGATGACGAACCTGGCGTCGATCGCGCTGGGCTTCGCGATGTACGCGAACGTCCTCGCGTTCCCCCAATTGCTCATGGCGCCACCCGAAACCGGCTACGGACTCGGGCAGACGATGGTCGCTGCCGGTATGGCCCTCGCGCCGAGCGGACTCGTCATGATGGCGTTGTCTCCCGTGTCGGCACGGATCACCACCACGTTCGGCCCGCGTGTCACCCTCGCCTGCGGCGTGGTCTTCGTGGGCGCCGGTTATCTCACGGCGTATCTGCTGCACCGGGAGTTGTGGCACATCATCGCGGCATCGATGGTCATCGGAGCCGGTGTGGGTCTCGCCTACGCCGCCATGCCCGCGCTCATCATGAGTTCCGTCCCGCTCCACGAGTCCGCGGCGGCGAACAGTCTGAACACGCTGATGCGGTCCATCGGTACCTCGACGGCGGCAGCGGTGATCGGTGTCGTGCTCGCAGCGATGACCGTGCAGGTCGGCGATGCAGTCGTGCCGGAACTCAGCGGGTTCCGCACCACCTTCCTCATCGCGGCGCTCGCGTCCGTCGTGGCCCTGGTGTTCACCGCGTTCATCCCGCCGCCACCTCCGCGAGTACGCGAGGTCGGACCGGCTAGAGGCGTGTAAGCGACCACTGTCCGTAATCCGCGCTGAAGACGCGGTTGACGTCGATACCGATTCCGTCGATGGTCCCGCCGCCCTTCTGGTGCAGGTGTGCGCGCGGATGGACGTAACCGGCCGGCGTGCCCCAGTCGTGCTGCCAGTAGAACGCGCCGAGGCCTACCGCGGACGCCCAGTCGATGGTCGGAGAGTTCGCGTACACGCCGGTGTTCGCGGGGCCGACTACCTCCTGCCACGCGAGAAGGTAGGGCACGATCCGGGTGGTGAACTGCTCGAAGTTCGGGTTGTCGTCGATCGACGCGTAGATCGGCCGGTCGGCGGGTCCGCCCGCCGCGCGGTGCAATTCCAGACCGCGTCGCGCGTGCCTCAGTCCTGCGTCGTAGCCGCCGAGCCAGTCGGCGGTCTCCGCCTTGCCGAACTGGTAGCACGACACCACTTCCAGTCCGTTGTCGAGCAGGGCGCCGGCTTCTCCCCGGTTCAACGGCTTACCGAGCATCCAGTCGGCGCCGGGCCGACGGTCGGATACATACCGGATCGCCCCGATGTGTCCTGCGGCCCTGATCGACGCCGCCGACGGCACACCCGCCGAATAGTCGACGATGGTGCCGAGGACGTCCCGGGCCTGCGCCGCCCCCGGGGCCATGACCGCGGAGGCCACCACGGCGCCCGAGCCGATCGCCGCGTACCGCAACATGTCTCGACGAGAAAACGTCATGGCGCCCCCGTTCCGGAATGTGTGATCGTGCCTTCGGATTGCACCACATTCACACCTGCCACACGCAGCACATCGGTAAAGGTGCTGGTCGGACCTACGCTGCGAACGGTCCTCAGCGGCCCGCCAACTCGGCGAAGAACGCGGGCACGAGCGCGACATCTTCGACGGTGCGCACCGTGGTGCGTATGCCGAGTCCGTGCTCCTTGAGGAGGTCGCACAGACCCTCGCCGTCGACGAGATCGATGGGCGGAGCGCCGTGCCGGTGTGCCTCCGCGCGCGCATCGTCGGTGAAGGATCCGGTGGACACCAGCAGACCCTTCTCCCCGCGACCGACCATCGCCGCACGGAATTCGCGAACGACGTCGGCGCCCGCGCGCTCCTGTCCGCGGACGAACCGGAAGAACACCGAGAAGCTGAGCAGCGAGACACGCAGGATGCCGGTGCCCTCCACCTGCGCGTCGGAGTCGGTGCCCCCACCCGGAGCGGGGACTGTCAGAGTCGTGAAGCCCGCGGACCGCAGCACAGCGGTGACGAGGCGCTCGAAACCCTCCGCGGGAAGGTCGGCGACCGCCCCGAGTACCGGTTCTCGCCACAGCTCGGGATCCTCGGGTGCAGCGGCGAGCGGCACGACCTGCGCGCCTTGGGACGAGTTGCGGACCAGGCGTCGGCGTCGCTTCTCCGCGGTGTACGCGACCTGCATGGGCTTGATCTCGGATTCGCGGACCGCGCGACCGTCGTCGGTCACGCTCCACACGCCTCGACGGGTGTTCGACAGCAGGCCCATGCCCTTGAGGTAGGTGCGCGCCCAGGCGATCCGGTACTCGATTTCGGTGCCGGGCCCGTCACCGTGCAGTACGGCCCGGTCCGCCTCGGACAAACCGACCCGGGCGATCACGGCCCCGTCGATCTCCTCGATGACCCCGGATCCGCCGATTTCGATCACGGCCTGCAGCGTCGGCCACAGGAGATCCGTGTACGGCGGCAACGCGGATTCGTCGCCTCCGGTGTTCCGGACGGAATTACCGATCGCGTTCCGGCGCTGCACACCTTCCCCTAACGTTGCGGCCACGCGGCCGCGGCTTCGGTCCTGGACGTCGGAAAATACCCTAGCCGATTGGTCACGGACCCCGGCCGTCGCGCTCCGCTCCGAAACCGTCCGCTCGCACCCGGCCGGCGACCTACCATGCGAGACGGGGACTCCACCCCTTTCTCCGCTTCGCATGAGGTGACCTCATGAACCGACCCGCACCCGTCGACATGGCCCACCACGCGCACCTGAGCGGCATGTTCGCGCCGCAACGCGACGAGGTGGACGTACGAGACCTCGTGGTCGAGGGACATCTGCCCGACGACCTGGAAGGCAGCTACCTGCGCAACGGCCCGAATCCTCGATTCGATCCGATCGGGCAGTACGTCTACCCGATCGACGGGGACGGAATGGTGCACCGCGTCGAACTGTCCGGCGGTACCGCGCGCTACACGAACCGGTTCGTGCGGACCCCGCAGGTCGTGGCCGAGGAGAAGGCGGGACGAGCCCTGTGGGCCGGCATCACCGACCCGTATTTTCCGCCCGCCGACGAGGTGGGGCCCGATCTCGCGAACACCATGCGCGAACTTCCCGACATCAACGTGGTCCGTCACGGCGGGCGGTTGCTCGCGCTGGCCGAGGCCGCGCCGCCGTACGCGCTCGGTTCGGAACTCGAAACGCTGGGCCGGGAGACATTCGGCGGGGCGTTACCTGTCGGCCTTACCGCCCATCCCAAGATCGATCCGCGCACCGGCGAGATGGTCGCGTTCTGCTACATGCTCGACGCGCCGTTCCTGACATGGTCGGTGTTCGGCCCGGACGGCGCGGTCGTACGCGCGGCCACACCCGTCGACGGTGCCGACCGCCCTCTGATGGTGCACGACATGGCTCTCACCGAGACCTATATCGTGCTGATCCTGGCGCCGATGGTCTTCGACCTGGAAAAGATCTTCACGGGCGCCTCGCCCCTCGACTGGCAACCCGAACTCGGGGTCCGGGTCGCCCTCGTCCCCCGCGACGGTGGCGCAGTGCGCTGGTTCTCCACCGACTCCTTCTGGATGTGGCACACCGCCAATGCCTTCGACCTCCCCGGAGGAGACGTCGCGGTCGACTACGTCGAGTGGCGGTATCCCGGCGCGTTGACCCAGCACGACGGACCCAACCCGTCGCTGTTGCGCCGCGCCGTCATCGGGCGGCACGGCGTCGCCCGCACGACACTCCACGACCGCGACATCGAGTTCCCCCGCATCGACGAGCGTCTGTCGACGGACCGACACCGCATCGTCGCCACGCTGGGCCGCAGCGGGTCGCAACGATTGCCGTCCGGCTCCGCCGACGCATTGTTCTGGTTCGACGTGGATTCCGGCGCCGACACGGTGTGGTCCGGGGGCACGCTCTCCCCCGGCGAGCCGGTGTACCTCACGAGCACGTCCGGCGCCGGTTACTGGGGTTCGATCGCGACCGACTTCACCGATCTGACGAGCTGGTTCCTGGTGTTCTCCGCCGATGATCCCGGCACCGGACCGCGTGCACGGGTGCGGTTACCGATCCGGGTGCCGGCGGGATTGCACGGCACGTGGGTGCCCTCGGGGTAGGGGCAGCCACCGCTTACTGTGGACCGATGGGTTTCACACGTGCCGAACTCGAATCTTTCCGCGACGCCGTGGTTCCCGACCTCGTCGGGCCGGGATGCCGCTTGCTGTTCGTCGGGATCAATCCCGGGCTGTGGACTGCGGCGACGGGTGCCCACTTCGCGCGACCCGGAAATCGGTTCTACCCCGCGCTTTTTCGGGCCGGGATCATCACACACCCGATCACCCCGTCGGAAGGAATGAGTGCGGCCGATCGCAACCACCTGATCGAACGCGGCGTGGGCATCACCAACCTGGCTCCGCGGGCGACCGCCCGCGCCGACGAGCTGACGTCGGACGAATTACGTGCGGGCGCCGAACGATTGGCGTCGGAGGTGGCCGAGTTCCGCCCGCGGGTCGTCGCGGTTGCGGGGATCACCGCGTACCGGGCGGCGTTCGGCAAGCGCACGGCGCGGACGGGTCTTCAGGACGACACCATCGGGGGCACGCCGCTGTGGGTGGTACCCAACCCGAGCGGACTCAATGCCCACGAGACCGTCGAGTCGCTGGCGGTGGCCTACGCGGAACCTGCTCGGGCCGCGGGGATCCTCAGCGCTCCGAGTTCACCCGCCCGCTGATCTTGTCGAGGTAGCCCGCCGCGCGATAACCGGGCGCGGTCCCCTCCACGAGAATCGCCGAACCGTCCGAGTTCTCGGTCCTCAACGGAAGGATTTCCTGATACTCGGGCGAGTCGTACCACCCGCGTGCCCGTTCGAGGTCGGGGAACTCGATGAGCACCAGGTGGCCGGGCCATTCCCCTTCGAGGACGTGGGGGTCTGTTCCGTGGACGAGGAACCGGCCGTCGAATGCACGAACGGTGTCGTCGATCTTCGTCAGGTATTCGGCGATGGCGTCTCCGAAGTCGACGCTGCGGAGGTGGGCTACTGCGTATGCGGTCATTGCACGAGCGTGCCGCGCCCGGGCAGCGCCGGTCGATTACCTCGGAGGTAATGGCGGCCGTTCCCGGCGGCTCTATTCTCGACAACATGACGGTCGTCGAGAGGGTCCGGTCCGGGGCGTTGCTGCGCGCGTGGCGGGAACGCCGAGGAATGAGCCAACTCGACCTTGCACATCGGGCAGGCATCTCGTCGCGGCACATCAGCTTTGTCGAGACAGGGCGGTCGCAGCCGTCCCGGGACATCGTGGTGAGACTGAGCGAGCATCTCGATATTCCCTTGCGGGAACGAAACTCGATTCTGCTCGCCGCGGGACTCGCGCCCGCCTATCCGGAGCACCGGCTCGACGACGTGCCGTTGAGTGCGGTCGCCGATGCCATCACCCGGATCCTGGAACTGCACCGGCCGTTTCCCGCGCTGGTCGTCGACCGGCACTGGACGATGGTCGACGCGAACGACGCCATCACGGCGCTGGTCTCGGACTGTGCGGCGGAGCTGCTCGAACCGCCCGTCAACGTGCTGCGGCTGACACTCCACCCGCGGGGACTTGCGCCGCGTATCGCCAATCTCGGCCAGTGGCGCGCGCACCTGCTGGCACGGTTGCGCCATCAGATCGCGGCGACCGGCGATCCCGTGCTCGCGCGCCTGCACCGGGAACTCGAGCAGTATCCGTGCGACGACCCGGTCTCGGCCACGGATCCCCACGCGCTGGTCGTGCCGCTGCAGTTACGGGTCGACACCGGCGTGTTGTCGTTCCTGAGCACGACCACGCTGTTCGGGACCCCCCTGGACGTCACGGTGTCGGAATTGGCCATCGAAGCGTTCTATCCCGCGGACGCCTGGACGGCTTCGGCGCTGCGCGCCGGGTAGGCACCGGAGAGGTTGCCGAAGCGGTGTCGTGGCGGTGTCGTGCGCGCTACCGTTGTGACGGAAACTGTGTTCGAGCAGATCCGAAAGGCTGTAGTCATGAGCGCTACGAAATGGTGGGTCGTCGACGGACGCGACGACGGTTTCGCTCTCGAGCAGCGTGCCACCGGGGACATCGTGATCATGAACAACACGACGTCGGAAGAGCATGTGCTGCCGGGATACGTGTGGAAGCACTCCCCGAGTTTCGGCTTGCAGATTCAGAGCGACGGGCCTCCGCCCTACGGTTCGTGGATCGAGAACCCGGAAGACTGAGTTCGGCGCGTCAACCGAGGGAAATCTGCCAGACGAGGGCGGCGGCAAGAGCGCCGGCGCCGTTGAGCGACCAGTGCAGCGCGATCGGCGCGAGGATGCTGCCGCTGCGCCGGCGGAGCCAGGTGAACACGAAGCCGGCAGCCGCGGTCGCGACCACTGCTCCCGCGACACCGACGATCTGCCCCCACAGCCCGTTGCCGAAGACGGCAGCCAGACCGGCGTTACCCGAGGTGAGGCCGAGGGACGACGCGACGTGCCACAGGCCGAACAGCAGCGAGCCCGCTGCGAAGACTCCGCGCGCACCCCACACGCGTTCGAGAGTGCCGTGAAGGACGCCGCGGAACGCGAGTTCCTCGGGGATCACGGTCTGCAGCGGGATGATGATCATCGAAGCGACGAGCGCGCCCGAGATGGTTGCGTAGCGTTCGGAGAGAAAGAACTGCCGGGTGAACGGAAGGGCGACGCCGATCGCGACGACGGTGAGGACCAAGCCGACGGCGGCGAGCGAGTAGACCGTGCCTCGTTTCCAGTGCCGCGGCGACAATCCGAGTTCGGACCACCGCATTCCCCGACGCCGCATCAGGACGACGAGGATCGCGGCAGAAATGGGAACCGTGGCGATCGACGCCCATACGGTGGTGAAGTGCGCCACCACGTTCGTGGAGATCAGGACGGCGACAACGATTGCGACGTCGACCCACGCGTGAAATCTGAGCAACCAGGCCAGAGAGGGTAATTGTCGGGTTTGGGTGCTCACGCAGTCTTCTTTCCGGGTTTTCCGTGCATCCATACCATTGTAAGGAATCTGCCCGGCCACCTGCATGACGCGCATCACACCCCCTGGGACCGTCCGGACTCGCATTCCGAAACCGCCCCCGGACTGCGGAGATGTGGATCACACGGATCGTGAGGGACTTCTGCGTCACACGCCCCGTTGTCGGGGCGCCGATTCTGCACGACTAATCTGTCTGCGGAACATCGCCCCCTCTTCCAGGAGAAACAATGGCCGACTTCCTCTACGAGGACCTGCTGCCGATCGGGGAAGACCCCACCGAGTATCGGCTGCTGACCAGCGAGGGGGTGTCCACCGTCGAAGGCCCCGACGGCCGCACCTTTCTGAAGGTCGAGCCCGAGGCCCTGCGCCTGCTGACCGAAACCGCGCTGCACGACATTTCGCATTATCTGCGCACGGATCACCTGAAGCAGCTCGCGAGCATCCTCGACGACCCCGAAGCGTCGGACAACGACAAGTTCGTAGCCCTCGACCTGCTGAAGAACGCGAATATCGCCGCAGCAGGGGTGTTGCCGATGTGCCAGGACACCGGCACCGCCATCGTCATGGGCAAGCGCGGCCAGCAGGTACTCACCCCCGGTGACGACGAAGAGTCGATCGCGCGCGGCGTGTACGACGCGTACACAAGACTCAATCTGCGCTACTCACAGAACGCGCCCCTCACCATGTGGGACGAGAAGAACACGGGCAGCAACCTGCCGGCCCAGATCGAGCTCTACGCAGATACCGCGAAGGGCCACGAGAACTCCTACAAGTTCCTGTTCATGGCGAAAGGTGGCGGGTCGGCGAACAAGTCGTACCTGTACCAGGAAACCAAGGCGATCCTGAACCCGGACTCGATGATGCAGTTCCTCGAGGCCAAGATCCGGTCGCTCGGCACGGCCGCCTGCCCTCCGTACCACCTCGCGATCGTCGTCGGCGGCACCTCTGCCGAGTTCGCACTCAAGACGGCCAAGTACGCGTCCGCGCACTACCTGGACGAACTGCCCACCGAGGGCGCGATGACCGGTCGCGGGTTCCGCGATCACGAGCTCGAGGAGAAGGTCTTCGAGCTGACCCAGAAGATCGGGATCGGCGCGCAGTTCGGGGGCAAGTACTTCTGCCACGACGTGCGCGTGGTCCGCCTGCCTCGCCACGGAGCGTCGCTGCCCGTCGCGATCGCGGTGTCGTGCTCGGCGGACCGTCAGGCGAAGGCGAAGATCACCCCGGAGGGCGTGTTCCTCGAGCAGCTCGAGTTCGATCCCGGCCGCTTCCTGCCCGAGATCACCGACAGCCGGCTCGACGCCGAGACGGCGGGTGTCTCGGGTACCGGCAAGGGTGCCGCCGTCAAGATCGACTTGACCCGTCCCATGCCCGAGATCCTGGCCGAACTGTCCAAGCATCCGGTGAAGACCCGCCTGTCGCTGACCGGGCCGCTCGTGGTGGCCCGCGACATCGCCCACGCCAAGATCAAGGAGCGTCTCGACGCCGGCGAGGAGATGCCGCAGTACCTCAAGGACCACCCGGTCTACTACGCCGGTCCCGCCAAGACCCCCGAGGGTCTCGCGTCCGGGTCCTTCGGCCCGACCACGGCCGGGCGCATGGACTCGTACGTCGAGCAGTTCCAGGCAGCCGGCGGTTCGATGATCATGCTCGCCAAGGGCAACCGGTCCAAGCAGGTGACCGACGCGTGCCACCGGCACGGAGGTTTCTATCTCGGTTCCATCGGCGGCCCTGCGGCGCGCCTTGCGCTGGATTGCATCAAGAATGTCGAGATCGTCGAATACGAAGAACTCGGCATGGAAGCGGTCTGGAAGATCGACGTCGAGGACTTCCCGGCGTTCATCGTCGTCGACGACAAGGGCAACGATTTCTTCGCCCACACCGGCGAGGTGACACTCACCATCGGCAAGCGTCCCGGTCTGTAACAGACAGGCGCACAGCACAATCCGGCCCCGGAGGACTCTGGTCCACCGGGGCCGGATCGTCGATACCGTTGGTCAGGCCGCGCAGGCGTGCGTGCGCGAGAGCACTGCCGGCGACTGCGCGACGACCCTGCGCAGAAACCCGACGACGATCTCGGGCGACGGTTCCGCGCCCGGAGCAGCCACGCCGCAGAGCGCTCGATATGTCTCGAGCGCCATCACAGGTGCGACGCGGAAGTGCGTCGACATCGTGAACGTGACGTCGAGGTCACGCTCGGGGATCCGCAGTTTCAACTCCGGGCCGTGCGCGCCCACAATCACGCAGACGTCCACCGCGGCCCCCGCGGCGAGGTACTCGAACGACGCGGAATGCACACGGTTGTGTGCCATCTGCCGGTAGAGCGGCCGCAGCCCGCCTAGAACCAGCGGTGGAAGCGCGACCGTGCGGGATCGCTCGGCGCTGAACATGCGAATCTCTCGATACCCACGGCCGCAAAACAGCCGGTCTTAATTGTAGAAACACCAATATTGGAACTATCCCAGAAACGCCGGACCGGTGCAACCCTCGGGCAGTGACAGGCACCGCTCGATACCGTGGATACGCAGGTTCTGACCCGATCCCCTCACGACCTCCGCCGACACCCGCAGAGGACCACCATGACGACGACAACCCTGGTCGGATACGCCACCGCGAATGGATCCACCCGCGGGATCGCCGAACGGATTGCTGCTTCGCTCACCGCACGCGGCGTCGAGGTCGATCTGAGGGCGTTGAGCGAGGTGGACTCGGTACAGGCGTACGACACGCTCGTGCTCGGGAGCGCCGTTCACAACGGCCAATGGCTCCCCGAGGCCGTCGATGCGATCACCCGGTTCGGCACCACCCAAACAGGCCGGGCGACCTGGGCATATTCGGTGTGTTCGGTAGGCGCCACCAGTTCGACGCTGTCCCCGCGGGTGGCACGATATCTGCGGCGGGCGATGCCCGAACCGGATGCGGTACAGGAGTTGCGGGCGGTCACAGAGGTCCGTGATCACCGGTTCTTCGCCGGTTCGATCACCCCCGGCGACTGGCCCGGATTCGGGCGGTTCGTCTTTCGCCTGATGGGAGGGAGATACGGCGATGCCAGGGATTGGCGCGACATCGACGCCTGGAGCGAAGGCATCGGTCGCGACGTCACTCCAGGTCTTCGCTGACGCCGCCCGCGCTTCTCTCCCGTCCGTCAGGCATCTCGTATCTGCCTCCCGGCATGTACGAATCCATCGAGTTCGACGCCGCCCGAACCGCCGCAGGAGGACACTTCGAGCAGAGCCCTGTTCCGAAATGCACTACCGCCCATGGCAACGCGATCGTGCGTCACCGCAGGGATGAGACCATATGAGCGAGACAGCGAGCGGCGAAACCGATCACGTCGCACCGGTCGATCCACTCGAAGAACTCGACCGCCTGCTACGTGACCTGCGATCGTCCCGGACCGGTCTGTCCACTCGCGACGCGCAACGGCGCCTCGGCCTGTCCGGCCCCAACGAACTGGTTCGCCGCGCCGGCGAAGGATGGGTGCGTGCCCTGAGCCGGCAACTCCTCCACCCACTTGCACTGCTCCTGTGGGTCGCTGCCGCGCTTGCAGCGTTGTCGGGTTCGGTGCCGCTGGCGATCGCGATCGTAGTGGTCATCGGCCTCAACGCCGCGTTCGCGTTCGTTCAGGAACGCCACGCCGAACAGGCCGTCGAAGCACTTGCCGCCTACCTCCCCCAACGTGCCCGCGTCGTCCGCGACGAGGTCGAAACAGAGGTCGACGCGCGGGAACTCGTGCCCGGCGATGTCATCGTCGTCTCCGAAGGGGACCGTGTTTCCGCCGACGCGCGCCTGCTCGACGGCTCGGCGCAGATCGACGCGTCCGCGCTGACCGGGGAATCGACACCGGTACCGGTGAGCGTCGACAGCGGAGACAGTCGTGTTCCGTTGATCCTCGCCCGCGATCTCGTCTTCAGCGGCACCACGTGCGTCACAGGGGAAGTCACCGCGGTCGTTTTCGCCACCGGAATGAACACCGAACTCGGCCGGATTGCTGCGTTGTCCCAACGCAGTGGGCCTGAAGAGAGCCCGCTCGAGAAACAGGTGAGGAGGGTCGCCCGCCTGATCGCCATCGTGGCAGTGGGGCTGGGTCTCGCGTTCATTCCCCTGGGCACCCTGCTGGCCGGGTTGTCGCTGGCCGATTCGCTGAACTTCGCGATCGGACTCATCGTCGCCAACGTTCCCGAGGGCCTGCTCCCGACCATCACCCTCGCGCTCGCCGTGGGTGTGCGGCTCCTGGCCCGGCAGGGCGCCTTCGTCAAACGGATCTCTGCCGTCGAGACGCTCGGGTCGACGAGCGTCATCTGCACCGACAAGACCGGGACACTCACGCTGAACCGAATGACCGTCACCCAGGCATGGACGCACGAAGGCGTGCTGGACTTCCAAGATCTTTCGACACATCCCGCGGCAGACTCGGCGGCGGGACAACTCATGACGGCTGCAGTGTGGTGCAGTAACGCCGAACTCGCACAACCGCCCGGTGCGACACCGCCCGACGGTGCCGAACCGGAAGACGGTGCGAAACCGGAAGACGCCGGGATCGGCGACCCGACCGAACTCGCTCTGCTCCGGGGCGCGGGAAAACTCGGTCTCGACCCCCACCGCAGCAAGGAGGACAGACTCGCACAATTCCACTTCGATCCGGCCCTGCGGCGGATGTCGACGGTCGACCGCGTCGGCACCACGGTCGTCGTGCACACCAAAGGCGCACCCGAGGAGGTCGTCGCCCGCTGCACACACATCTCCGACGGGACCGCACCCAGACCGTTGACGGAGGAGGACCGCGCCACGATCGAAACCGTCGTCGACGACTGGGCGGCTCGCGGCCGACGGTTGCTGGCGTTGGCCGAACGCACCCTGACACCCTCCGAAGTGGCAAGGAACCTCAGCCGAGAGCAGGCAGAGCAGGGCTCGACGTTGCTCGGCATCATCGCGATGATCGATCCGCCCCGCCCCGAAGTTCCCGGCGCCGTTGACCGCTGCCATACGGCCGGCATCCGGCTGATCGTCGTCACCGGCGACCACGCGCTCACTGCCCGCGGAATCGCCGAGAGCGTGCACATCGGGAAGAACGGCCTGCGCGTGATCGGCGGAGACGAAGCAGACGCGATGTCCGACCGCGAACTCGATGAGGCGCTCGCCGGTGACGACGAAATCGTCTTCGCCCGCAGCTCACCGGAGACGAAGCTGCGCATCGCCGACGCGCTTCAGGAGTCCGGCCGGATCGTCGCGATGACCGGCGACGGCGCCAACGACGCACCCGCCCTGCGCCAGGCCGATATCGGCGTGGCAATGGGCCGATCGGGCACGGACGTCGCGCGTGAGGCGGCGGTGATGGTCCTCGTCGACGACAACTTCGCCACGATCGTCGGCGCCATCGAAGCGGGCCGGCGGGTCTACGACAACGTCCGCAAGTTCATCGTCTACATCTTCGCGCACGCGACCCCCGAGGTCGTGCCCTTCCTTGCCTACGCGCTCACCAGCGGCGGTATTCCCCTGCCGCTGACCATCATGCAGATCCTCGCCATCGATCTCGGCACCGAGACCCTCCCGGCGCTGGCGCTCGGACGGGAGAAAGCCGAACCGGACCTGATGCGACGCCGGCCCCGGCCGCGTTCGCAGTCGGTGATCGAGGGAGTCATGCTGGCCCGTGCCTGGGGCGTCCTCGGCGGAGTCTCCGCAGTCCTGGTGATGGCACTGTTCCTGCTCACCCTCCTCGACGGTGGCTGGACCTTCGGAGCCGACGTCTCCAGCGGGGAGTTGCACGACACCTGGCGGCAGGCCACGACCATGACATTCCTCGGTATCGTCGCCTGCCAGATCGGCACCGCGATGGCCGCTCGCGCAAGTCGCTCCTCCCTTGCACAGATCGGACTCACGACGAATCGAATGCTGTTGTGGGGAATCGCCTTCGAGGTCCTTTTCGCCGCAGCGGTCGTGACCATCCCACCGTTTCAGGCCGTCTTCGGCACCGAGGTCCCGGATCTGTGGTTGCTGACTCTGCTCATCCCGCTGCCGGTCATCGTGTGGGGTTGCGACGAAATCTTCCGCTGGTGGTTACGGACCCACGACTGAAGGACCGTTCGCCGACGGACCGGACGGACCACCCTCCGGCCGATCCGGTGGTACCCGGAGGGACGAGTCCGCCGCGACGCGGGAACCTCCGTTTCCCAGGGGATCGCCGAGCGTGATATCGACTTGAACGACAGATCCCGGCTCGCTCCCGTTCCGGGACCATCCCAGTTCTCCGAGGACCTGCAGCATCGTGGTGTTCACCGACAACACGTACGCCGACAGACGCCGAATTCCGCGTGCTCGTGCAATTTCGACCAGGCGTTGCAGCAAGGCGGTTCCGATGCCGTGGTGCTGCATGGGGTGGCTCACGGCGACCGCGCATTCCGCCGATGCGACGTCGTCATCGAGGACGGTGTAGTTCGCTACTGCGACCACCTCGGCATCGTCGAACGCCCCCAAGCTCACATGTCCGTCGTCCTGGCGACACAGCATTTCCGCAAGCTCGTCCACGCGCCGTGGGGCCACAGTGAAGAATCGCAGGTACGTGTCGCGCTGGGTGAGATGCTCGTGCAAAGCCCGGACCGAGTCCTCGTCCTGCGGACCCAGCGGGCGGATCACCAGGTCGGGGCTGACCGTGTGCTGTTCTGCGAACACCGGCTCATACGTCCTTCCACGGAATCGGGACACCGCATGGGCCGCCGCGTCATTCTTCCTTCCGGCGGGCCTTGCCGAGCACGATTCGCTGTTCCGCTTGTGCGACCGTTCGTCTGGTGCGTACTGCGGCATCGGGAGTGACGGAAACCGACGTGATGCCGCGGCGCACGAGGTGCTCGGCGAGGGCGGGGCTCGTCGACACGGCCTGACCACACAGCGACGTCGTCAGTCCGGCTGCAGATGCACGGTCGATGATGTGGTCGATCGCGTCGAGAACTGCCGGGTCCAAGGTGTCGAACAGTTCCTTGCACATCTCGGAATCCCGGTCGACCCCCAGCATCAACTGGGTCAGGTCGTTACTGCCGATCGACACACCGTCGATACCGAGTGCCGCGTATTCGGGCAACCAATAGACGACGGAGGGCACCTCGGCCATGATCCATCGCCACATCCGACGATCTGCGCCCAGCGGATGGGCGTCGAGCTGTGCCAGGCACTCCTTCAATTCCCACCGTGTGCGCACGAAGGGAATCATCAAGTGCACGTTCGGATACGCGCTCCGCACGCGGTGTATCACGTCGAGGTCCAGGGAGAACAACTGCGGATCACGGACGTACCGGAAACAACCCCGATAGCCGATCATCGGATTCGCCTCGTCGGGTTCGATCTCACCACCTTCCAGATCGGCGAATTCGTTACTGCGCAGGTCGATCGCCCGGTAGACCACCGGCCGGGGCGCGAACGCCGCGGCGATCTTCGAGACACCACCCGCCATCTTCTCGACATACTCGTCGCGGCGGCCCTCCGCGATCATGTGCGCCGGATGCTCCCCGGCCAGCGCCTCGGTAATCATGAATTCCGCCCGCAGCAGGCCGACCCCGTCGACGTCGGTCGCGGCGACGGCCTCGGCTGCGTCCGGAGTGGCAAGGTTGACGTACACCGAGGTCGCGGTGACCGTCGGAGCACTACCCGCGGCCGCCGGACCCGCCTCGTCCGCCCTCGCCCGACTGCCCGCGGTGGTCACTGCCCCCTCGAACACCACGCCCGCGTCGCCGTCGACGGTGATCACCTGCCCGTCTCTGAGCGTGGTCGTTGCGGTACGCGCACCGACGACCACCGGCTTACCGAGTTCACGACCGACGATCGCGGCGTGACAGGTGATTCCACCGCCGTCGGTGACGATCCCGCCGGCTCTCCGCAGAATGGGCAGCCAGTCCGGCCGGGTCATCGGTGCCACGATGATCTCACCGTCGGTGAGTCTCTTCCCGTCCGCGAGGTCACGCAGTACGCGTACCCGCCCGGTCGCCGAACCGGGTCCCGCGCCCAGTCCGATCAGCAAAGGTGCCGTGTCCCCGTCACCGGACGGACCCGCTGTCGAGCTACTCGGTCTCCCCGTGCCCTGCCCGCTCAGCGTTGTGATCGGCCTCGCCTGCACGATCCACAGGTGGCCCTCGGCGAAGGCGAACTCGAGATCCTGCGGGCTGCCGTAGTGCTGCTCCACACCGACGGCCAGCCGTGCAACCTTGCCGATCTGGTCGTCGTCGAGGACCTGGACACCGCGTGACGGATCCACCGCAACACGGCTGTCGCCCTTCTCGGTCGAGGCGATCTCGAACTCCTGATGCCCGAGGTGCACGTCGAGCACCTGCAGTCCGTCCTTGGCGACGACGTAGGTATCAGGCTCGACCTGCCCGCCGACGACGACTTCCCCCAGCCCGAGCGCTGCCTCGATCACGATGCGGTCCAACTCGCCCGTGCGCGGATCGGCGGTGAACGCCACACCGGACGACTCCGACCTGACCATCACCTGCACGGCGACCGCAATGGACGGTTCCTCCGCGATCCCTCGGAGCCCCCGATAGGTGCGGGCACGCTCGGACCACAACGACGCCCAGCACGCCTGCACCGCACGAACCACCTCGTCGGCACCGACGATGTTGGTGTACGACTCGTGAATTCCCGCGAACGAGGTGTCCGCCGCGTCCTCCGCCGGCGCCGACGACCGAACTGCCACCGCAACACGCGCCCCGAGAGTCTCGTACGCCGCGACGATGTCCGCCCGCATCTCGTCCGGAACAGACGTGCCCGTCACCAACTCGGCGAGTTCGGCCGAGGTACGGATGAGTTCTGCCTCGTTGATATCGGGAGCCGGTACCGCCTCGGCAGCCAGCCGGGCACGGACTCCCGCGGCCTGCATCGCATCGATGTACGCGTCCGCCGTGACCGCGAACGCAGGTGGAACCGGAAAACCCGCCCGCGTGAGCTCACCCAGATTGGCGGACTTGCCACCCACCGTCGGCGCGTCCTCGGCACCCACCGTCTCGATGGGACGTACCCACAAATGATGTTCGGCCATTGCTGACTCCCCCGGATCGTGGTGCTCCCTAGCGAAGGCCGCCCAGCCGCGCGCTCGGCGGAATGTGTCTCACGGTAGGTGGCGCGGACGATCTTCGGGCGAAATCGCACGTTCGGAGCACTACTGCCTTGCACCTGGGTCACACAGCATCGGGCAGAACCTGAACCTCACGACGCCTTCTTCCCGAGATAAGCGTGTGTCGCGGCGAACCGCGAAAGCATGTACTCGCCGGCGGTGACGGGCGGGTAGATCGGCTCCGCGCCGGGTTCGACACACGTCGGGATCGCCTCGATCACCGCACGAAAATCGGGTGCGACGAAGTACGGCAGCGAATAACGGTGTCGTCCCACAGGATTCAGCACCCGGTGACGGGTGGAGACATAACGGTGGTTGGTCCACCGGGCAATCATGTCGCCGAGGTTGACGATGAGCGCGTCGGGCGGCGTGGCGACGTCGATCCACCCGCCTCCGCGCGCCGCAACCTGCAATCCGCCGATGTCGTCCCTGCGCGAGCAGGGTCAGCGAACCGTAGTCGGTGTGCGCACCTGCGCCCGGTGCGGTCTCCCCCGCCCCTGCCGGTGCGTAGTGCAGCATCCGCAGGGATGCGATCGGATCGGTGAACATCGGCTCGAACGAATCGGGCGCCAAGCCGAGCGCGAGTGCGAGACCACGCATCAGATGGGTGTTGATCTCGAGGCAGGCGTGCGCGTACTCGTCGGCCACTCCCTTGAAGACTGGCATCAGTGCGGACGGCCACTGCGCCGGACCGTGCAGCGGCGTTCCGGCAACGACCTCGGGATGATCGGGTCCACGGTCGTACGTGATGTCGAGTCCTTCTTTGGCGTCGGCGCCGAGCACGTCGTCGAGGGTTTCGGCCTTCGGCGGTACGTATCCGCTGTGGCACGGCGACTTCGCGATGGAGATCTCCATCTTCTCCTCGAACGGCAGGGCGAAGAAGCGGCGTGCCTGTTCCATCGTCGCGGCGCGCAGGTCGGAGTCGAGTCCGTGGCCGGTGACGACGAAGAACCCGAGGTCGGTGCAGGCGGCATCGAGCGCGTCGGCGACGCTGCGGGGATCACTCCCGTCGCGTAGGGGCCGCAGGTCGATGACGGGAAGTGTGTCCATGGGGTTCTCCTGGAGCGGTCGCGAGATGATCGCTATCAGTTAATTCTCGCGATACTGCGGTTTCGTCTCAGGCGGGTGAGGACCGTGTTACGGCCTGCACTCCCGGTGTCCCGACACACAGCACCACGCGCACGTCGTCCACTCCCCGGTGCTCCCACTGCATCTCGGTGCCGGCCGACGCGAACAGGCAGTCACCCACGTCGAGTACGAGCGGATCGCGCCCACGCACCTGCACTCCGAGACAACCGCTCACCAGTACGAGGACGAGATCGTCGGCGCGCCGAAACCAACCGCTGATGTCGTCGCCGGGTCCGATGACGTACTGGTACACCTCGGGGATCGTGCCGTTTCCCTGCGCCATCCACATGATCGGCGCACCGGGCGATCCGGTCACCGGCCGGGCACGTCGACGCTCCGCCCGCACCACCAGCACCTCCCCGTCCGGTGGAGCGTCGAGAAAATACGACGGAGAGCACTCCAGCGCGTCGGCGATCTTGTACAGCGACGCGAGCGACGGCACGTTGAGACCGCGCTCCACCTGACTCAGGAACGCCTGGCTGATCCCGGCGCGCGCCGCCAGCGTACGAGCACTGAGTCCTGCCTCCCTGCGGGCCACACGAACAGCACGTCCGACACGAGCGACCCGATCGTGTTCCTCAGGTGTCATATCTCTCCTCCCTCCCCGATTCCGCACCCCAAGAAACTGCTTTGCAGACCCCGAAACACAAACGTCACGGATCGGACATGGTCTCTCAACCCGGACCCTGGATCGTCTCGCCTTAACAAATAGCGAATTACTCGGAAGGTCACACCGAATGGTGACACCAGCTTCTCCATCCCGCATCACCACCGCACCGGCGGCCGAACAGCCCAGCCTCACCGACGGCGTGGTGATGGACGGCATCGCGCGGTCGTTCGGGGACAACATCGTCCTCCGCGACGTCTCGCTGCACATTCGGCCCGGTGAGGTCTACGCACTCCTCGGCGAGAACGGTGCCGGCAAGTCCACGCTGATGCGGATTCTCACCGGCCTGCTGCCTCCGGATGCGGGCACCATCACCGTCGACGACCTCACGCTCGACGCCGGAGGCAGCGACCGAATCGCTATGGTGCACCAGCATTTCATGCTGGTCCCGTCGATGACGGTTGCCGAGAACTTCCTCCTGGGGCGCTCGCGGGGAGTTGTCGGCCGAGGACGGCTGCGCCGCACGTGTGACGAGATCTCGGCGCTGGCAGCCGAAACCGGGCTTGCCTGCGACCCGTCGGCACGCGTCGACACTCTGTCGGTGGGCGAGCAACAGCGCGTCGAGATCCTGCGCGCCCTGCACCTCGGCGCCCGCTATCTCCTACTCGACGAACCGACCGCGAATCTCGCTCCCGCGGAGGTACATTCACTGCTGGCACAGATTCGCGATCTGGCGGTCGAGCGGGGTGTCGGAATCGTGCTCATCACGCATCACCTCGAAGAAGTGCTCGAAGCGGCAGACCGGGTGGGTGTGCTCCGCGGCGGACGGCTGGTCGCGGAGAAACCGGTCGCAGAGGTCACCACCGCCGAACTCGCCCGCGACATGGTCGGACGCGACGTCGGTCTCGGCATTCGCCGCGCCGCTGCGGAACCGTCCGGAGGACGCATGCTCGAACTCGTCGGGGTCTCGGTGCCCGGAAAGCTGGACGAGGTGACCCTGCGGGTCGGGGCCGGGCAACTCGTCGCGGTGGCCGGTGTCGAGGGCAACGGGCAGTCCTCGCTCGAGGACGTCCTCTCCGGCCTCGCTGCCGATGCGTCCGGTGCGGTGCGCATCGCCGACCGGGAGGTCGACATCTCGAGTCCGCGCTTTCTCCGCGATGCCGGGGTCGGCATCGTTCCCTCCGACCGCTACACCCGCGGCCTGGTGAAATCGCTCGGCATCGACACGAATCTCGCGGTCGACAGTTACACCACCCCTCCCCTCGCGCGGCGCGGGGGCCGACTGTCCCGCAGCGCCATCCGTGAACGCGCCGAACGCATCATCGCTGCCCTGTCGGTGAAGGCCTCGAGCCCCCGCACGCTCGCGGGCACGCTCTCCGGCGGCCACGCCCAGCGTGTGGTGCTCGGCCGGGTTCTCGACGGCGCTCCCGCCGTGCTGGTCGTGGCCCAGCCGACACGCGGTCTCGACGTCGGCGCAACGGAATTCGTGTGGGACACCCTCGTCGAACACCGGGCGCGTGGTGCCGCGATCCTGCTGATCTCCTCCGACCTCGACGAGATCTGCAGTCTCGCAGACCGTGTCGTCGTCCTGTATCGCGGCCGCATCGTCGCGGAATTCGACGAGGGCCCGTTCGACCGCGAGGCTCTCGGTTCCGCGATGGGCGGATTCCAGGAAGTGGCGGCATGAGCACCGGCATGCTGAGTCCGCCGGTGGCGGCACCGCCCCCGGACCCGGCGACACGCTCGCGACTGCGCAGCCTCCTGACCACGGTGGGGATCCCCTTCCTGGCAGTGGCCGTGGGACTCGCCGTCGGTGCGGTGCTCATCGTTCTCGCCGGCGGCAACCCCGGTGAGGCCTACGCCACGATGCTGAACGCCGCACTCGGCGGCGACACCCAACTTGGACGCTTGCTCACCGGCATGACACCGCTGGTGCTCATAGGCCTCGGCTACGCGATCGCCTACCGCACCGGGTTCATCACGATCGGCGCCCAGGGCCATTACGACGTGGGAGCCATCACCGCTGCCGCAGTGGTTCTCAGCCTTCCGCTCGGCACCTCCTGGGTTGCGATCCCCGTCGTCGCCGTGACCGCCGCCGTTGCCGGCGCCTGCGTCGGCGGTATCGCCGGCGTCCTGAAGGCGCGACTGGGCGTGAACGAGATCATCTCCTCGCTCATGCTCAACTACCTCGTCTTCTATGCTCTGGCCTGGACTGTCCGCAAACCTCTCGCCAACCCCAACGGCTTCACTCCCGAGTCCGAACGCATCCCGGACTGGGCGGCCCTGGCGACCATTCCGGGCACGCGGATCCACATCGGCGTGTTCGTCGCTGTCGCAGCGGTCCCGCTGGTCTGGTGGCTGATGCGCTCGACCCGGTTCGGATTCTCGTCTCAGATCGTCGGTGAGAGCCCCAGCGTGGCTGCGGCAAACGGCATCTCGGTTGCCCGGACCATCGTCACCTCGGCGCTGATCAGCGGTGCGCTCGGTGGTATCGCCGGAGCGATCATGTTGCTCGGCAGCGAGTTCCGCCTGTCGCTCGCCGTCTCCTCTGGCATCGGATTCACCGCGATCGTGGTGGCCCTGCTCGGACGGCGGAACCCGTTCGGCATCGTCCTTGCGGCGGCCCTGGTCTCGGGGCTGACCCTCGGTAGCCAGGCCGTGCAGCGCACCCAGGAGATCCCGGCCTCGATCGGCACCGTCGTGCAGGCCGTGATGATCCTGACGGTGCTGCTCGCCAATCGAATCGTGGAGCGTGCCCGATGAACTGGTCCGACGTCCTGGGCGCCGGAGCGCTCGTCCCCCTGCTCACGGCCGCGCTGCGCCTCGCGGTGCCCATCATCCTCGCTGCTGCGGGAGCCTGCCTGGCCGAACGTTCCGGCCTCATGAACCTGGGTATCGAAGGCCAGATGATGGTCGGTGCCATCACGGCATTCGTGACCGTCTACTACACCGGAAACCCTCTGTTCGGGGCCGTCACCGGCGCTGTCGCCGGCCTCCTGACCGCTGCGATCGTCGGCTACCTGACGATCACGATGGCAGTCGACCAGATCATCACTGGAATCTCGGTGGTCATCCTCGGGACCGGACTCGCGTCGTTCCTCTACCTCCAGGTCTTCGGGATGACCGGCACACCCCCGCGCATTCAGGGCAGCACGCCCGTCGACCTGCCCGTGCTCTCGGACATTCCCGCGATCGGCCAGATCGTCTTCTCCCAGTCGCCCCTCGTCTACGCGGCACTGCTGCTGGTGGTGGCGCTGTGGTGGGTGCTCTCGCGCACCGCGTTCGGACTGTCCGTGCGCGCGGCGGGAGAGAGTCCCGAGGCTGCCGATTCGGTCGGCGTCTCGGTTCCCCGCACCCGCTGGATCACCCTTCTGATCTCCGGCGCAACAGCGGGCATGGCCGGCGCTCTCGTGATCGACGGACTCGGCTTCTTCCAGGACGGCATCACCGGCGGCCGAGGCTGGATCGCCCTCGGTGTGGTGATCCTGGCCAGGTGGAACCCGCTCGGCGCCATCGCCGGCGGCTTCATGTTCGGCCTCGTCGATGCCTTCCAGTTGCGCGTGCAAGCAGCGTCCGGTGGTCAAGCGACCTCGGTGCCGTACGAACTCTTCCAGGCGATGCCGTACGCGGTAACCCTCGTCGCCGTTGTCGTGACCACCGTGGGTTTCGCCCGCAACAACGCACCCAAGGCACTCGGCGTTCCCTTCGTTCCTGCCAGATAACTACCCCCCCCCGAGACAGGCTCGTGTACACGAGTCTCCGTTCCCCTAGGAGAAACACGTGAAGAAACTGGGTACCGCTGTTGCGGTGATCGCCGCGGCCGGAGTCGCCGTTTCCGGATGCTCGTCGAGTTCGGAGTCCGGAGCATCGTCGTCGTCCGACGGCGTCGTCAAAGCCGCCATCATCACCTCAGGCCCGGTCAACGACCTCGGGTGGAACCAGGGCATGGTGGAAGGCGCCGAGAAACTCGAAGCCGAGGGACTCATCGATCTGACCGTGGTGCAGCAGGATTCGGGCGCCACCTCCGAACAGATCGCCCAGATCGTGACCGACCTCGCCGAGGACGGCCACGACCTCGTCGTGGGACACTCGTTCAACTACGGCGAGCCGATCAAGGGTGTCATCGCGGACTACCCAGACGTGTTGTTCGCCTACGCCGGCGGGTTCGGTGACATCACTGCCAACCTCGCCGACTACAGCCAACCGTTCTACGAGGGCTCCTTCCTGTCGGGCATTCTCGCCGGTGACCTGACGAAGTCCGGAATTCTGGCCGGCACAGCCGGTTTCGAGATCCCGGTGTGCAAGGCGCAGATCGAGTCGTTCGCCGACGGTGCCCGCCTGAGCTACAAGGGACCGGGCGAAATCCAGCTCCGGCCGTCCTACATCGGCGGATGGTCCGACGCTGCGGCCCAGACCCTCGAGGCTGTCAACGCGCTCGTCGACCAGGGCGCCGATCAGTTCACCACGTGCGGCGTGGACGCGGCCACGATCGAAGGTGCCAAGCAGCGCGGCGTGGGTGTCGCCGGTTACGCGATGGACCAGACGCCGCTCGCCCCCGAGAACGTCGTGTCCTCGATCGTGTGGAATCTCGACGAGGTCCTCCGCGCGATGGTGGCAGACGTCGAGTCGGGCAACATCGATCCCGCCAAGTACTACGACGTGGACTTCGCGGAGGGCGGCGTCGACGTCGCGGTGAACCCTGCGTTCGCCGACAAGATCTCCCCCGAGGCGATGGCGCTCTTCGAGGAGTACCGGGAGAAGATCAAGTCCGGCGAGTTCGAGGTCGAATACAAGGGCGGAGCGTAACCCGATGACGGTGACCCTCGAGGCAGTGCGGGCGCTGCCCAAGATCGAACTGCACCGCCACCTCGAGGGCACCGTCCGCCCCGACACGGTGCACGCACTCGCCGCAGCCAACGGCACGCCGCTGCCCGTGGACGACATGCGCACGCTCTACACGTACCGCGACCTGCGGCACTTCCTCGACGTGTACGACACGGTGTGCAGCACGATCGTCTCCCCCGCGGACTTCCACCGCGTCGCGTACGAATCGGTGCTCGACGCAGCCGCCACAGGCATCGTCTACACCGAGATGTTCTTCACTCCGCACGTGCATCTCTCCCGAGGTGTGCCCGCCGCGCACCTGTGGGACGGGATCACCGCGGGGCTGCGAGACGGAATCGCAGAGACCGGGATCGGCGTCCGAATGATCATGGACTGCACCAAGTTTCTCGGTCCCCACCTCGCGCTGCTGGAACTCGACCTTCTGACCTCACTGCCCGATCCCGACGGGTTCCTCGTCGGGATCGGGGGTGACGGCATCGAAGCCGGCGTCGACGACGCCGCGTTGGCCCCCGTGTTCGCGGAGGCCGGCCGACGCGGGCTTCGCCGGACCTACCACGCCGGCGAGTTCGGGGTACAGAGCGTCGCCGACGCGATCCGCGTGCTCGGCTGCGAACGGATCGACCACGGTCCACTCGTCGTCGAGGATCCTGCGCTGGCCGCAGAAGCAGCCGATCGCGGGATCGTGTTCACGCTGTGCCCCAGTTCGGACGTCCTGATATCCCAGGTCTACCCGTCGGTGCGTGACCACTCCCTCCCGCGCATGCTCGAGGCCGGGCTGCACGTCACCGTCAACAGCGACGACCCCGCGATGCTGGGCCGCGATATCAGCGACGAGTACGTCACGGTCGTCGAAGAAGGACTGGTGACGCCGGAACAGTTGTGCGACATCGCGATCGGCTCCGTCGACGCCTGCTGGCTACCGGACGACGACAAGGCCGCGCTCCGCGCACGACTCGGTGCCGCCTGGGGCACCGCGTTCTAGCCGACCCCGTCGGGGCGTGGCCGTGCGCCGTTCAGGAACAACTCCGTGATCCGGCGTGCAACGGCAGCTCCGCCGGACTCCGTCGCGCGTGCGAGGTGAAGGAAGGCGTTCATCAAGAACTCGGGTTCCCCGGTGAGTTCGTTCCTGTCGACGGCGTCGGCAAACAGGGCGACCACCGGGTCGAGGACTTTGCGGACATAGAGTCCGGAAATCTCCTCGCGGGTCGTCTCGCCCACCTGGTCGAGGGCGTCGTAGATCCGTTGCTCGAACGTGATCGTGGACCGGTGGTGCTCGGAGGAGACAACGGCGAGCGCGGTCAGACGATCGTCCAACGGTCCGTCGCTTCCGAGCGCCTCCAGGATGTGCACGTGGAGACCTTCGATGAACTCTTGCGCCACTGCCCGGTAGAGGTCTTCCTTCCCACCGGGAAAGTGGTGGTAGATCGAGGGTTTGCGGATCCCGACGTCGTCGGCCACCCCCACGAGCGAGATGCCGGAGTAACCGGTCGCGGCGAGTTGGTCGGCGAACGCCCTCATGATCTGCGTCCGGGTATCGGTTCCGTCGATCATCGGTTCCTCCGGGCATGGTTCGACGACAGGACACAGGCAAGTGCACCCGCTACCAGGAGCGTAACGAGCACGGCGGTCGCGAGGGGCGCCGCCTCGAGGGCGGCTCCGCTTTCCAGATGGCGCGCGGTCTCCACGAGGTAGGTGATCGGGTTGATGGTGGCGACCGCACGCATCCACCCGGAAAGCTGTTCGACGGGAGCGAAGAATCCCGTGAAGAACGACATGCCGAACACTACGAGGGTGACCAGGTTGATGCTCGATGTCGAGGCTCCGCGCACGGCGAGTGCCACCGTGAACAATGCCACCGCGAGGCCGAGAACGAGCATGAGACCGAGCATGGCAACCACTCCCGGCAGCGCCCCCGGGCGGTAACCGACCAGTACGGCGCCTGCGACGGTCACGACCTGCTGGAATGCGACAACGATGAGGGTCGCGACGAGTGTCCCCGCGAGAAAAGGCGCGGACGTTCCGTGCGCCATGCGGAGCCGGTCGAGATATCCGCTCGACACGTCCTGATGGACCAGGGTGCCCGCCGCTCCGGCACCGGTCGCGACTCCGGTGACGAGAATCAGTGGCAGGAGAAAGGCGATGAAGCTACCGCCGGGCAGATAGGTCTCTCCGACGGTGCTCAACTGACCGGTGTAGACGAGCAGGAAGAACAGCGATTGTGCAAGGGGGCTGACCAACAACGCCGGGGAACGCAGCAGCGTCCGGAGCGAGCGGATCGTCGCTGCCGTGACGACCGTGATCGGGATGGCGGCCGGGGTGTGAACGGGAGATGTTGCAGTGGAGATCATTCGTGTCCTTCGAGCAGAGAAGCCGACGTGTCAGCGAGATGCGAGTGCAACGAACACATCGTCGAGAGATGGTTCCGACAGCCTGATTTCACGTACCGCTCCCGCCATGGCACCGATGTCTTCCAGGGCGGTCTCGAGCACGTTCGAATCCTCCGGCAAAGCGAGGCGAACGAGGTCTTCCGCTCGAGGCTCCGCCTGAAATGCCGTACGAGACTTAGTGATCAGGTGCTGCGCGGCGGCCCGGTTCGCCAATCCGAGAGTGAGAGTGCGCTCACCGACCCGTCGTTTGAGAGTGTCGGGCGTGTCGTGCGCGACGACACGGCCCTCCCGGAGCACCACGATGTCCGTGGCGAGGACCTCCGCTTCGTGCAGGTCCTGCGTCGAGATCAGAAGAGTGCGGTTCGGGTCGCTGTCGTTCAGTCGCGTCAACTCGTTCCAGAAATCCAGACGGGCGAGTGGGTCCAGTCCGGTTGTCGGTTCGTCGAGAACGATGACGGGCGGTTCGCCTATCAGCGCGACCGCCAGATCGACCTTGCGCCGGGTGCCGCCCGACAGCTGCGCGATTCGTTTGCGGCTGTGTTCTCCGAGGCCGAACAGTTCGACGAGTTCGCGCGCGCGTTCGCGTGCGCCTCGCCGGCCCATTCCGAGCGCGAAGCCCTGGAACTCGAAGATCTCCGTCGGGGTGGCAAGGGGATCGAGCGCATTCGACTGGGGTGTGAGTCCGATCGAACGTCGTGCGTCCCGCAGGTGTTCGCGGGAGTCGTGGCCTTCGATGCGAACACTTCCCGAGGTCGGGGTACGGATAGTCGCGATGATCTCCAGCAGGGTGGACTTTCCTGCGCCGTTGGGGCCGAGGACGATCGTGCGACTACCGCGGGCAACATCGACCGACACGTCGTCGAGGACGACGCGGTCACCGTAGGACTTGGTCAGGGCGTGGATTTCGATCGCGGGTGAAGTAGGCACGAAACCAGGCTACCTACCGGAAGGTAGGGCAGCAAACAAGCGGCCCCTGCAACCGAAACCGGGCAGTGCCGTCCTACCGCGACCCCACTGACACGGTTGCTGCAGGTAGCACGGCCGAACACCACTCCACGAGTGCCCGCGCAAGCTCGGTGCGCGCGGACAACTGGGGGGCATGGTCGGTGTCCAGGCTCACGACCGTCGCTCCCGGAACGAGCCGCTGCATCTCCCTCTGCGCGGCGAGTGGGACCGAACGGTCGCGTAGCGCCTCGATGTACAGCCTCGGCAGCGATCCGAATCGATCCGCCGTCCAGATGGGCGCCATGAGCCGCGCAGCCTCGAGTTGCGGACGCAGTCTGCGCGCCGCCTCCATCGCATCGACGGCGTCGGCCTCGTGAAAGAAGACTGCGGCAGCGGCTTCGGGCGGCACCACGGTTCCGCGACCGTCGGCCGTGACCTGCAACCACTTCGAAATCCCCACCGGCGGTTCGAGTCCCAGACCGTCGCACAACTGCCCGAAGTCGACGCCGGACGGCAGCATCATTCCCGCCACGTACGCGACTCCGGCGACACGGTCGGGCATCATCTCCGCGACCTGTGTCGCAACGATGCCACCACCGGAGTGCCCGACGACGAACACGGTGCCTTCGAGTCCGGCCACGTACTCGGCGACGTGTCCGGCAACGTCGTCGAGCGTGACATCGCGGTCGGCCCACCGGCCCACCCCGGGCAGCGACAACGCGTGCGGTGTATGCCCTGCCGCGGTCAGTGGTTCCGTCACCGTGTCCCAGACCCAGCTACCCGCCCACGCCCCGTGAACGAGGACGACATGGCTCACGATCGGTTCTCCCCCGCTGCGGCGAGCACCCGCGCCGCTTCCCGCTCTGCCGCGGTGTTCTTCGTGCCGTGCCGGGAGCCGGCAAGCTTCGCCTTGATGTGGTCCCGCACGACGACGGGTTCGTACGGATCGGGACCCGCATACTCCGGCAAGGTGGAGACGACCGCGTCGACGTTGCCGTCGTGGAAGTAGGCCACCGAACGACGACGCTGAATGCGACCGTCCACGACGGGAGGCTTGACCCGATGCAACGTGGACATCCAGTGATCGTCGGTGATGCGGGCGGTGAGGTCGCCGAGATTGACGAGCAGCGCTCCCGGCGACGGGGACACGTCGTGCCAGATGCCGTCGCTGCCCAGCACCTGCAAACCCGCAACCCGATCGGCCCACAGCACGGTGACGATCCCGAAGTCGGTGTGCTCCCCCATGCCCGTGAGGTCGCCGTCGAGGTTCACGGTGCCTTCGGGCAGGGCGTAGTTGTTCATCCGCAGCACGTCGATCGAGTGATCGGTCAGGTCGGCGAAGAAGTCCGGTGATTGGCCGAGCGCGTCGGCGAAGATGCGCGTGAGGGTGCGGGCGACCCGGCCGGCCTCGGCGTAGTACGCCTGCACCCGGTCTTCGAAGCCGGGCACGTCGGGCCAGAGGTTGTGTCCGTAGTCGTCTTCGGACAGATCCAGATCCGGGAAGGACCGGGCCTCGGTTCCCACGTTGTAGGCCTCGAAGAAGTCGTTCATGCGACTCGCGGACTCGACACCGAGACTCAGGCTGAGGGATTCGCTCTTCGGCGGACTGTAGCCGCGGTTCGCGCCCACGACGCGATACTCCCGCTTCACCTCCATCGGCAGGCCGAAGAAGCCGTCGACGGCGGAGGTGAGTCCGGCGATGACCGCATCCGGAATGCCGTGCCCGAGGATCTGGATGAAACCGACCCGCGAGCATGCGTCGTCGACGGCTCGGGCCACCGCGGCACGTTCGTCTGCGCTGCCGCCGCGTACATACGGGCCGATGTCGACGGCGGGAACTTCGAACGGTTCAGAGGCTTGCGGGCTCACGTACAACTCCTACGGGGGATGGAAGGTCGACCGAGGTATCGGGGCCCGGAGTGCCGGGCCGGGACGAGGCGCGCGCCATGGTCCCGAGCCGAGTGTGGTTGAAGAGAAGGTTCAGCGAGAAAGCGGTGATGGCGGCCAACGTGATTCCGCTGCCGAGAAGGATCTGCGCCGACGACGGGAACTTGGCGAACAGTCCTTCGGAGAGTTCGGGCAGCAGACCCACACCGACTGCGACGGCCGCGATGGTGGAGTTGATGCGGTCCGACAGGTCCACCGACCGCAACGTGTTGATGCCGACGAGCGCGACCGTCGCGAACAGGATCAGGCCCACACCGCCGACCACGGGCTTCGGCAGTCCCGCGACCACGGCACTCACCTTCGGGAGTGCTCCGAGCACCACCAGGATCGCTCCGGACGTCGCGGTGACGTAGCGACTGTAGACCCGCGTGGTGGCAACGGCCCCGACGTTCTGGGTGAAGACGGTATCGACGAACGCGTTGAAGATGCCACCGAGTACGGCCGACGCACCGTCGCCGGCGAGGCCGCGTGCGATGTCCCCCTTCGACACTCGTTTGCCGGTGATCTCGCTGACGGCGAGCATGCTCGCGGTGGACTCGGCGAACACGACCGCCATGACGATGCTCATCGCGACGACTGCGGTGATCGGGAACTCGGGCGCTCCGAAGTGGAACGGCGACGGCAGACCCACCCACGACGAACCGGCGACACCGCTGAGGTCGATCATGCCCAGCGGGACGGCGGCCGCAGTACCGACGACGAGTGCGATCAGCACACCGAGTTGCGCCCAGATGCCCCGCCCGAGGCAGAGGAATCCGATGGCAACAGCTATGACCAGGACGGCGAGCAGGATGCCGGCGGGTGAGCCGTAGGACGGAGCAGAGGGATCGCTGCCGACGATCAGCCCACCGGCGACACCGATCAGTGAGATCCCGACGACAGTGAGCACGGCACCGGTCACGAGAGGCGGGAAGAACCGGATGATCGTGGCGAACGGCCAGGCCAGTGCGAGACCGATGATGCCGCCGACCAGCATGGAACCGTAGACCGCCTGAAGCCCGTATTCCTCGGCGATCAGGATCATCGGAGTGAGACCCGCAAAGGTGGCGCCACAGACGATCGGAAGCCGCACGCCGGCGAGTTTCCCCACCCCGAGGCTCTGCACGATGGTGATGAGACCGGCGATGAGTAGATCAGCGCTGATGAGCATCGCGATGGTGTCGCTGTCGAGTCCGACCGCCGCGCCGAACACGAGCGGGACGGTGATGCAACCGGTGTACATGATGAGGACGTGCTGGATACCGAAGGCAAGTTGCCGGAAGAACGGAAGTCTCGTGTCTACGGGGTGCGGTGAGGTCATCTGCTCGCTCCCAATTCGTATGCGGGGCTGTATACGCTGCCGGATACATCCTGGGGCCCGAAGTTTTCCGGCTCGAGTCCTCATGTTTCGCGTAGGTAAGGACAATCTCACCGCGGAAATACCGGCCCGACGCTCGGGCACGACGAACAGTGTCCGGCCGCGGAGAGTGTTCATCGACAGCTGAACCCGGAACGCACGGGCGGTCGTGGGAGCAGAATGACGCCATGGATCCGAAGCAGGACTCGGTCGTCGATCTGGCCGCCGCCCGCGCCACGCGCACGTCCCGGCGGCCCGAGCCGCGCGCCAAGGCGCCGCAACCTGCACTGCTCCGGCAGATCTACGGCGAGATCCTGCGTGACGAGCGCCGCGACCAGGATCGCAGCCTCGACGATGTCGCCCGTGCCGTCGGAATGTCGAAGCAGTACCTGTCGGAGGTCGAGCGCGGCCGCAAAGAAGCGTCATCGGAGATCCTTCGGTCGGTGTGTGACGCGCTGGAACTGCCGATAGAGCAGTTGCTCGGCCGTGGGATCCGCCGGATGACCGCACACCGCACGCTCCGGGCGCCCCGGAGCGGCGGCATCGAACTGTGCGCGGCGTGAGCTAGAACCCGTCCCGCTCGAGCAGGACGTGATCGGCCAGCCCGTACGACACGGCCTCCTCGGGCGAGAAGATGCGGTCGCGGTCGGTGTCTCGGCGCAGTTGCTCCACGTCGCGTCCGGTATGCGCGGCGAGAATGTTCTCGGTCTGCGCCCGCACGCGCATCACTTCTGCGGCTTGCAGCGCGAGATCGGAGATGGTGCCCTGCCCTTGCGCCGACGGTTGGTGCAGCAGCACCCGGGAGTGGGCGAGCACGTGCCGTCGTCCCGGTGCGCCGGCCGCGAGAAGCACCGCCGCCGCCGAAGCCGCCTGGCCCATGCAGTACGTGGCGACGCGTGCCCGCACGAACTTCATGGTGTCGTAGATCGCGAGCATCGCGGTCGACGATCCGCCCGGAGAATTGATGTAGAGGCCGATCTCGAGATCGGGGGTCTCGGCTTCGAGATGCAGCAGCTGTGCCATCACGACGTTCGCGACGCCGTCGTCGATTTCGGTTCCCAGAAAAACGATTCGCTCGTTGAGGAGCCGGCTGAAGACATCGAACGAGCGTTCCCCCGCCGGCGTGCGTTCGATGACGCTGGGGATCGTGTAGGTGCTCATGACAGTCCGATCGGTCGGCCCGCGCCGAACGGCGCGAGTTCGGCGAACGACGCGGCGACGGCGTCGATGATCCCGTACTCACGTGCCTGATCCGGGGTGAACCAGCGGTCCCGGTCGCTGTCCCGCTCGATCTCCTCCACGGATCGGCCGGTGGCCTCGGCGAGAATCTGCTGCGACTGGCGCTTCATGTATTCGAGGTTCTCGGCCTGGATCTCGATATCGACGGCAGTGCCCGCAAATCCGGCCGACGGCTGGTGCATCATGATGCGGCTGTGCGCCAACGCACTCCGTTTGCCCTTGGTTCCGGCAGCCAGCAGGACCTGGCCCATGCTGGCGGCGAAGCCCACGGCGACGGTTGCCACGTCGTTGGGCACGAGCATCATCGTGTCGTAGATCGCCAGCCCGGCGTGCACGGACCCGCCGGGTGAGTTGATGTGCAGGACGATGTCCCGGCGGTCGTCGGCGGAGGCGAGGAGGACCAGCTCCGAGCAGACACGCTCGGTCGTCTCGTCGTTCACTTCGCCGGTGATCTGCACGATGCGCTGACGGAGGAGCCTGTCGGCGAGCTGGTCGCGGTAGTTGGTCGGTGGGGGCGGTGGAATGGTCATGGATCCACCTTCGCCGGATCGGGCACCGCGGCAGCGCCTTTGTCCGCTCACGGCAGACGAGCACCGGGGCAACCCTATTCGAGAACGGTTCCGGCCTTTTCGGGAAGTGTGATCGCCGCACATGCCGCCACGACGAACGACGCCGCGAACACACCGAACACCAATGCGTTGCCGCCGGAATCGAGCAACAGGGGCACGAGCAGCGGCGCGACGATCGATGCGAGTCGCCCGAATGCGGCCGCCGAACCCGTGCCCGAGCCGCGGACCGATGTCGGATACAGCTCCGGGCCGATCGCATACAGTGCGCCCCACGCACCGAGGTTGAAGAATGACAGCGCCATCCCTGCCGCGATGACGGTCCCCGGCGTCTCGGCGAGACCGAACAGTGCCGCCGCCACTGCGGAACCGGCGAGGAAGGTCGCGAGGGTTGCGCGCCGTCCCCACACCTCGATCAGCCATGCGGCCACGGCGTAGCCGGGCAACTGCGCCAGCGTGATGATCAGTGTGTAGCCGAACGAGGTCACGAGGTCGAACCCTTGGGCGACCAGCAGGCTCGGCAACCAGATGAACGCACCGTAGTACGACAGATTGATGCCGAACCAGACGATCCACAGCGCGCCGGTGCGCGCGCGGAGGTTCGGAGCCCAGATCGAGACCCGGCCGGTATCCGTCGGTGCGGTGGGTTCGCCGGAGTCCGGCGGGGGCGAGACTCCGGGATCCCGGGCGGTGGTGGCGCGGCCGGCCGACTCTTCGTAGTCACGGACGATCGCTTCGGCTTCGTCGTATCGGCCCTTGCTCTCGAGAAACCGCACCGATTCGGGCATCCCGAACCGGACGACGAGCGCATACGCTGCGGGCACGAGGCCGACAGCGAGCGCCCACCTCCACCCGTCGTCGTTCAGCGGCACGACGAAGTACCCGATCAGCGCCGCGAGAAGCCAGCCCACGGCCCAGAACGCTTCGAGCGCGACGACCACCCGGCCGCGGATCTTGCGGGGCGCGAATTCGCTGACGAGTGTGGAGGCGACCGGAAGTTCGGCGCCCAGCCCCAGCCCCACGATGAATCGCAGGGCGATGAGCATCGCTACCGAGGTCGACAGCGCGGCCGCGCCGGTCGCGAGCCCGTACACCAGCAGAGTCGTCGCGAACACCTGACGACGGCCGATCCGGTCGGCGAGCAGACCACCCACCGACGCACCGATGGCCATCCCGGCGAAGCCGATGGACCCGATCCAGGACAACTGCGTCGACGACAGATCCCACTGCACCGCGAGCGCGGCCATGACGAACGAGATCAGGCCGACGTCCATCGCGTCGAGCGCCCAGCCGGTGCCGGAACCGGCGAGGAGACGGCCGTGCCTGCCGGTGAACGGCAAATCATCCAGGCGCTGCGTGCGTGTGGGCATAACCGCGAAAATTACACGGCACCGCGCCGGGCAGGCGCGGTCGGGCACCTATGGGGTCTCATCCCCGCGCTGCGGCCTCGAGCGTCGGCACGTCGATCTTCCGCATCGTCAGCAACGCGTCGGTCACGCGTTGGGCCGCGGCCCGGTCGGAGGAGCCGAGCAGTTCGTCGAGCCGCTGCGGCACGACCTGCCAGGACAATCCGTACTTGTCCGAGAGCCAGCCACACTGCGACTCTTTTCCGCCGTCGGCGGTCAGGGCGGTCCAATAGTGGTCCACTTCGTCTTGGGAAGCACAGTCGATCTGGAAGGACACCCCCTCGTTGAAGGGGAACTGTGGGCCGCCGTTGAGCCCGTAGAACACCTGGCCGTCGAGGACGAACTCCACGGACATCACCGTGCCCTCGGGCACCGGAGCCCCTTCCCCGTAGTACGTGATCTCTCCGACCCGCGAGTTGGGGAACACCGTCGTATAGAACTGTGCGGCGTCCTCGGCATTCATGTCGAACCACAACCACGGCGTGATCTTGGGCATGGTGTTTCCTTCCCGGACGGTCTGTCTTCGGTGTCGACGGTGGTCCGCTGTGGCCACCATTCATGGAGTACGACCCGGAACGGCGACGGAAATCATCACCGGAGTCACAACAATGTTTCTTTCGTGATCATCAGGATGTGGATTCATGCATCCGGTGGGGTATGCCTGCTGCGTGCAGTTGCCCAAGAGTGCCTCCGAATCAGCCGGCTTCGCAGTGTGTACGCAGGGGAAACCCGGTGTGCCGGCAGCCGGACCGCTGTCCGCCGCCCGAGTGGGTCTCCGATGCTGACGGACAGCAACGGCACTGCATCCTTCGCGTCCGGGGGGATCTTCTTCCGGGGTGTCCGCGCCGATCCCGCCTACATCTCGGATCTCCGTCGTGCCGTGCGGCAATGGCTCGAGCAGCTCGATGTCGACGACGACCGCAAGCACGATGTCGTGCTGGCAAGCTACGAAGCCTTGGCCAACGCGGTGGAACACGCATACGACCCCGGTGACGCGTCCGCTTCCCTCGACTTCGAGGCGACATATCTGCCCCTCGATCATGTTCTCGAGGTCCGGGTTGCAGACCACGGTTGCTGGCACGACGCCGACGGGTCCCCCAGCTCGCGAGGCCACGGTCTTGCCTTGATACGCGGTCTTGCGACCGACGTGGTCATCACCCCGAGCCCGCAGGGCACGCACGTCACCATCCACTGGTCGCTGTAGCGCGGGTCTTCGTCACCGCGACGTCCGGTCGGCCTCGGTGGAAGTGTTTGCGCCCAGTCGAGCTCGGGTATATCGGCCGGTACTGCGCCACTGCCGACCCACCGGCGGGCCCGATCCTACGAGGTGTCCATGTCCACCGATGCGCTCGTCATCCTGAAGAACGACCACAAGGAGATCCGGAAGTTGTTCCGCGATTTCCGTAGCGCCGGCGACAACGCGGTCAAGACCAAATCCGCGATCGTCGACAAGATCATCACAGCGTTGACGGTCCACACCTACATCGAGAACGAGGTGCTGTATCCGCGGGTTCGTGACCTCGTCCCCGACCTCGGGGACGACGTCCTCGAGTCGTACGAAGAACACCACGTCGCCGATGTGCTCATCTCCGAACTCGCTGCGATGTCGCCCGACGACGAACGTTTCGATGCCAAGACCACCGTGCTGATCGAGAACGTCGAGCACCACATCGAGGAAGAAGAGGACGAGTGGTTCCCGCAGGTACGCGAGAGCCTCGGCCGTAAGACGTTGCAGGAGATCGGGGCGGAACTTCTCGAATGCAAGGAGAAGGCGCCCATATCACCCGCGCAGCCGTCGGCACTGAAGAAAGCCGTGGACGCGGTCGCCTCCTAGCGCAGTCGTCTCCTGGCACGCGGCGCGCGGACCGTATCCCGTCCCGTCACGGCATCTGCATGTCCGACAACGCCATCGGCATCATGAAGTCTGCGACGGGCTCGCGCACCCACCACGCTCCGGTCGCCCTGCGCTCCGTTCGAGTGGCGTAGCGGTACCGGAATATCCGCGCCCGGACACGAACCGGCGGTTCATCAGGGAACGGGTTGTGCCGCAGCAGCTTCAGAGTATCCCGATCGTTTTCGAGTAGCTTGCGCACGAAGCGGGGAAACCAGACGGCGGCGTAGTCCCGCGAGATCGCGGCGAACCACATCAGCCAGTCGAGGCGGAGGTGGTACGGAGCGTATTGGCGGGGCCGCCGCCGCACATCCCCCGGTTTTCCCTTGAACTCGTACTCCCGCCATTCGGTAGCGGGCGTGTCCAGTCGGTCCGCCGTCCCCTCCACGATCACCTCACGGCGGGTCCGGGTGATACTCCCGAAGGCCCCGTAGGCGTTGACGAAATGCCATTGATTGAACGATGCGTTCATCGCTTGCCGCTTCGACGCGAGGTTCCGGGCCGGGCGGTAACTGAGCACCACCGTCACCACCGTCAGGGCCACCACCGCCACCGTGAACGGGAGCGGGGTCGGCCGGTAATCCGTTTCCACGGGGATGAACCGGGCGTAGAACTCGTCCGGCAGTACGGAGAACGCCAGGACGATGGTGATCCAGTTGAGCCAGGCGAAGTTGCCGCTGGCCACCAGCCACAACTGGGTCAGGATCATCACCGCGGCCGCGATTCCGGCCACAGGCTGCGGGAGGAACAGCGCGAACGGAACCACCAGTTGCGTGACGTGATTTCCGGCCACCTCGACCTTGTGCACGGGCCGGGGCAGCAGATGGAACCAGCGGCTCAGCGGTCCGGGCATCGGCTGTGTCTCGTGGTGGTAGTACAGGCAGGTCAGATCGCGCCAGCAGGGATCGCCGCGCATCTTGATCAGCCCGGCCCCGAACTCCACCCGGAACAGCACCCAGCGCATGAGGATCAGCACGAGAAACGGCGGTGCGACGTCGGCGTTGCCGAGAAAGATCGCCAGCACACCCGCCTCGAGCAGCAGCGACTCCCAGCCGAACGAATACCACGCCTGGCCGACGTTGACGATGGACAGATAGAACGCCCACATCACGAACCAGACGCCCATGCACACGACCAACGGCATCCGCTCGGTGAACCCGACGAGCGTGAGCGCCGCCAGGATCGCGCCGACCGTGGCGAGGGTCGCGAAAAGACGGTCGGAGTACCGGAAATGGAACAGACTCGGCGAACTCCTGAAACTGCGTGCGGCCAGGTAGTCGGGCACCGGAAGCAGTCCTCGCGTACCGATCAGCGCCCGGAACTGCAGAAGTGCGGCAAGGAATGCGACCAGGTACAGCGCGGCGAGCCCGCGGGTGACCAGAAGCCGCCCGATCGTGTAACCGTCCGCCGCCGCCCACTCCATCACGTCAGCCCGTGTCCGCTCCGGTGTCCCCGTCCACCTGTACGAGCATGGCACCGCCGGAGCCGGGCGGGACGACTACGCCGGGATTTCCCGACGTAGACCGCTCGCTCGCAGCACCTGCCGTGCCACGCCGGCGCGTACCGATTCCTCGGTACCGATGACCCGGACGTGGACGCGAGCCCGGGTGATCGCGGTATAGAGCAGTTCCCGGGTGAGGAGCGCGGACTTCGCTTCGGGCAACACCACCGACACCGTGCCGTACTGACTGCCCTGGCTGCGGTGAATCGTCATCGCATAGACCGTGTTCACGGCGGACAACTGGCTGGGGTGCAGCAGATAGGGCTCCTCCCCCCGCGCGAAAGCCGCGACGAGTTCGTCTCCGCGCCGGACGACCACGCCGGTGTCACCGTTGTAGATGCGCATGTCGTGGTCGTTCGCCGTGACGAGCAACGGCTGTCCGGGATACCAGCGTTCCGGATCGAGATAGCGTCCGGTGGCGGCCCCGATCCATTCGGTGGCCTGGCGTGCCCACCGTTTCACGCCCGCCGGGCCGTCGCGGTGCGCACACAGCAACCGATGGCTCTCGAACCGCTCGAGTGCTGCGGCGACGTCGCCGCGCTCTGCTGCCGCCGTCACCTCCTCGGCCGACCGGACCACATCGGCCCGGAGTGCGGTGAGATCCGACGGGCTCACGAACGACACCTCGGGGCTGCCGCTCCCGAGGATCTGCATGACCTTGTCGCCGTCGCCCTGCCGGACCGCTGTCGCCAACTCTGCGATTGCGCCGCCGAAGCGTCGTCCCCGGCTCAGACGCACCACACCGCCGCGCAACCGTGCGTGTTCCCTGACGCTCAGCCCGCGCTCCGCCAGATCTCCGGGGGCGGCAAGATCGCGCGGGACGGCGAGGTCGTGCGGGACCGCACGCTCGAACACCGGGTTGAGCGTGCCGGTGATGGGCCGGCCGACCAGGTCGGCGAGCACCGCACCGGCATCGACGGACGCGAGCTGATCGGGATCGCCCACCAGCACCAGCCGCGTATCCGGACGTACCGCTTCGAGCAGGCGGCACATCATCGTCAGCGACACCATCGACGTCTCGTCGACCACGATCACGTCGTACGGCAGGTGGTTGCCGCCGTGATAGCGGAAGCGGGTGCGGCCGCGTTGCCATCCGAGCATCCGGTGCAGGGTCATCGCCGTGAGGTCCGGAGGAAGTTTCAGCTCGGTTTCCTGCTCGCGCACCGATTCCTGCAGGCGGGCCGCGGCCTTTCCGGTGGGAGCGGCGAGGCCGATTCGCAGGTCGCGCCCGTGGAGTGTGGTGAGCAACGCGAGGATGCGTGCGACCGTGTGGGTCTTGCCTGTGCCCGGGCCACCCGCGATCACCGTCGTCAGATGGGTGGCCGCGAGCGCGGCGGCGATGCGCTGCCGATCGGGGGCAGGAGCGGGAAGCGACGGGTCCGCCTGGTCACGGAACAGGTTCGTGAGAGCCGAACGGAGTTGCTCCTCGTCGACCTCGGGGAAGCGGCCTTCACCCTCGGCCAGAACCCGCCGGATCGTTTGCTCCTGCCGGAAGTAGCGGTCGAGGTACAGCAGCGGCCCGTCGGCGGTCTCGACCAGACGCAGTGGACGCAGTGCGCCCGGGCCGCCGCCCACGACGAGCGGGCTGCGGCGCAGGGCGGCGAGGACGTCCTCGTCTCGCGGCCACGGGAGGTCTTCGGGAGCGACCAGGGGGTTCCCGTTTTCGTCCTCCTCCACGGTGACATCACGCAGGCGGGTCAGGTCGAGGCATACGGAACCGGCACGCACCGCGCGGACCGCGAGTGCGGTAGCGAGATGCACGTCTGTGTCCGTTTCCCCGCCGAGGGTGGCGAGACGCACGGCGACGTGCACGTCCGCGGCAGCGAGGGCGCCCGCCTCGTTGAACGTCCGGAGGGCGCCTTTGCCGCGCTGGGCTATTCGCGCATCTGTCACGACACGGCCTTTCCGGCGAGCAGGTCCGACAGATCGGCGACGAGGGCGGCCGGAGGCCGCCAGTCGAAGACACCGCTGCCGGGTGGGCTTTCCGGGCCGGCCATCCCCCGGACGAACAGGTACTGCACCCCGCCGAGATGCACCTCGGGGTCGTATCCCGGCAGACGCCAGCGCAGGTATCGATGCAGTGCCACCGCGTACAGCAGGGCTTGCATCGGGTAGTGCGCACGGATCATCTCGGCGGCCATCGCCTCACGGGTGTAGTGCGCGGTGGTCAGTTCGTCGACCCGCGCGAGACGGTTGGTCTTGTAATCCACTATGACGAAACGGGATTCGGGGGTGCGCAATACCGCGTCGATACTGCCGGTGAGGTAGCCCCGCAGCGGCACCGGCTCGAGGTGTCGCACCGCATCGGCATACGGCAGCATCGGATCACCGGGGGCGAGGTGCCGGCGCATCAGGCTCGCCACGCCCTCGAGCGTGACCGTGATCGGCGCCGGGGTGTCACCGCCGGTCAACGGCAATTCGAAATCCAGTTCCGCGAGCCTGTCGGCGGGACGGAAGTCGGCAAGGGTCCGGCCGAGCGGGCCGAGCGGGGTGCGCAGCACCGGGAGCAACGCGCCGGCCAGTTCGTCGGCGTCGATCTGCGACAACCGTTGCGCGACGACCTCCCGGCAGCAGGCACGAAGTTCGGCTTCCAGGTCGGCAGCCGAGGTATCGACGACTTCGAGCACCGCGTGCACCAGGGTGCCGAACACCGTGCCGCCGGGGAGATGGTTCATCGGGGACGGAATACCCGCGGCCGTTGCCCCGGTGGCCGTGTCCGCGGCGACGAGCGGAGCCTCTTCCGGCTCGTCGTCCTTCTCCGGCTGTTCCACCTCGCTGCCCACACCCGGCTCGTCGTGCGCGGCGGCGGTGAGCGCCGAATAGGATGTACGACGCCATGTTTCGTCGATCACCCGGTCGAACTTCGCCGCGGCCAGGCGGCCGTATTCTTCCCGGGGCGCCGACCAGGTGAGATGGGGAATCGGGAACTGTCCCACGGGTTCGACGGCGATCAGTCCGCCCGCGGGGGCAGCCCACCTGTGGAACTCCTCCGCCATCGCGTCGTCGTGGGGCACTCGACCCTCCGCGGCCAACTCCGGCGAGCCCGGTTCGCGGGCGAACAGCAACCGGTGCAGCGGTGAGCGCGACGTGGGAGTCGACGGCGCCCAGGAGAGCGTGAGCTGACATTTCGCCCGGGTGACCGCGACATACAGCAGTCGCAGTTCTTCACCGGCCTCTTCCTCGTCGTGCGTGCGCTTGCGTTCCGCGTAGCCGGGACTGCCTTTGCCGCCCACGTCGAGGATGCGACGTCCGTTCTCGTGGAGCAGGAGTCTGTCGGGCTCGGGATTCTTCGCGGCGTCCCAGCCGTACGGAACGTAGACGACCGGGAACTCCAGGCCCTTGCTGCCGTGCACGGTCAGGATCTGCACGGCCGCGGCGTCGCTGTCGAGACGCCGGATGCGGTCGGCCGACCCGCCGTCGGGGTCGTTGATCCTGTCTTCGAGCCACCGCGTCAGTGCCGCGAGACCGAGTGATTGACCGGCCGCCGCATGTTCGAGCAACTGTGCGACGTGCCGTAGGTCGGTGAGCCGGCGTTCGCCCGACGGCTCCTCGAGCAGTCGCGCCTCGAGCGCACCGTACGCTCCGATGCGTTCGAATACCGCGGAGAAACCCGATCGGATGTACACCGCGGACAACTCGCGCAACAAGCCGCCGATTTCGGCGACCAGTTCGTCGCCGCGTTCGTCGACGTCGGACACGGTGCGCCCGAGCAGCGGGGTCAGTGCCGCGAGCCGGACGCGATCGGCCCGGTGCGGCTGCTCCAGCGCGTAGAGCACCCACAACCACTCCCTGGCCGCCGAGGCGGAGAACACACTCGTCCCCCCGGCCAGTACGCACGGCACGCCGGCGGCCACGAGTGCGTCGTGGACGAGGGACACCTGCTTGTGCTTGCGCAGCAACACCGCGATGTGAGCCGGCTCGACACGCTCCGGACCACGGCCGAGATCGACTGTGACGTCGTCGTTGTCGAGGATCTTGACGATATCTGCCGCGACATCCTGGGCGACACGCGCCCGGAGCCCGTCCAGGTTCCTGGGGAATCCCCAGTCGTTGAGGGGGCCCGCGCCGGCACGCGGCAGATGCCTCAGCCGTATCGGGGCGAGACCGGTCATCCGGGATCTGGGTTGTGCGGCATCGACGCGGTTCGCGACGATTCGCGGATCTCCCAGCGCGGCACCGCCGTACACGTACTCGCACGCTGCCACCAGGTCGGCGTCGCTGCGCCAGTTGGTGGTCAGCTCGCAATGCGCGTCCGACGAGGACACTGCGTCGAGGTAACTCAGTACTTCCGCGCCGCGGAAGGCATAGATCGCCTGCTTGGGGTCGCCCACGAGCACGAGCCGGCAGTGCCCGTGGAACGCCCGCCGCAGGATCTCCCATTGCTTGGGGTCGGTGTCCTGGAACTCGTCGATCAACACGACACCGAACCGGTCGCGCACACGGCGACACGCGTCCTCGCCGTGGTCGGGGTCGAGCAGAACGCGGTGCAGGAGAGCGAGTTGGTCGTCGAAGTCACGCAACCCCATACGCCGTTTACGGTGCTCGACCTCGCTCCGCACCTCGCGCGCGAAGTCCACCCGCTCGCCCGCGGGAGTGCCGTCGGCGCCCTCGGGAGCCAGTTCGGATTGGGGATCGAAGATCGCGGCGCGTGCTGCGGTCTTCGCCTCCGCAAAACGGATCGGTGCCTCGCTCCGCCCGTAGCGGCGCAGGTACAGATCGGTGACCACCTCGGCGGTGAGGTCGTCGACGTTCTCGACCACCGTGACGTCCGGCTCGCGTTCACCGGCGATACCCAGTTCACCGAGCATCCTCTGACAGAATCCGTGCGTGGTGGAGATGGTGCCCGCGTCGAAATCCGACAACGCCTGACGCAGTCGCGCGCGGCGGTCGTGGACGTCGTCGGCGGCGAGGTAGCGGATCAGCGGATCGGCGCTCCCCCGGGCCGTGTCCGGGTCCGCGAGAGCAGTCGCCACCTCCGCAAACCGGTTACGGGTACGTTCGCGCAGTTCCTGGGTTGCGGCACGGCTGAAGGTCACCAGCAGAAGCTGGGACAGGTCGACCACACCCTCGGCCACGAAACGCGTCGCGAGTCCGACGATGGCGTAGGTCTTGCCCGTACCGGCACTGGCTTCGAGGACGGTGGTGCCCTCGGGCAGGGGGGCGAGCAGATCGAAACTCGCGGTGGACACGCTCGATGTCGCCGACGACGATACGGACACGAGATTTCCTTCCGTCACGGCCTGGCCTGATTCTCCGACGCGAGCAACGGCTCCCACAACCGGCGCGCGAGGACACCGAAACGACTGGGATCGTCGAACCAGGAACGTTCGTCGTCGAGTGGCTTCGGGTCCGTGAGAGCACCGAGCGTCACTCCCGATCCGTGCAGGTAGCTCACGTGCCGATCCTGCCCGTCGCCGAATGCACCGCCGAAAGCCCGGCTCGCCGCGGTGATCGCCATCTCGACCGAGTCGCCCCGGTGCCGCCGCTCGGCGTATTCGGAAGACGCTCCGGTCACCATCGGCAACGGTGTCCGCAGTCCCCGGTCGCGCAGGTCTACGAGGCGCCTCAGTTGTTCCGCGGCGTCGGCGGGGGCGAGCAAGGTGGACCGCCACGCCGGCAGCCGCGAGCGGCTTCGCCCGGTGGTGACGGCCTGCCACTGCCCCGGCCGGCCGGACGCCGCAACGGCAAGCAACTGCACCCACGCGGTGAGTCGATGTTTGGGACCGAGCTTGGAGTACGTACTCCGGGCGACGACCGTCCCGTGCACGCCGCTCACTGTGCCGGTGAATCTGCGCCCGTCCCCGAGATCGAAGACGACGTCGACGGTCTGTGCGCGTCCGGCATGGACCGGCGCACATGCCGCGACGAGGCCTTCGACCTCGTACGTCACATCGTCGAGCACCTTCTCGCCGAGCGCATACGGTGGCAGCGTGCCGCGGCGCCACTCCGCTGCCCGGAAATCCGCGGCCGACATTCCCGCCAGCCGCGCTTCGAGCATGCGGTCGCCGAGGTTCCACTTTGCCAGCGGGTCGAGTTCGACATCGAGAGCATCCACGATGCCTTCGTCCAGCTCGGGGATTCGTACGCCGAGGCGTTGCCGCAGAAAGCCCTGGCTCGGGTGAACCAGGAACGCGACGAGGTCGTCGAGGTCGACGTCCGTGAGCACCGGAGGAGCGAGCGTCTCCACCGCCAAACCGGACGGCGCTACAGGATCGCGCGAATGCCGTTGTGTTGCTCGGGCTCCCGCGAGTTCGGCAGCATCGAAACCGAACGGGGCGTCGGCCCGGAAGTTGCGGGGATCGAAGGGCTGCAACGGATGACGGCGCACGATCGCCTCGTCGTCGGCGGTCGTGCCGGCCATCGTCGTGATCACGTCGCGAATCTCCGTGAGCGGAATAGCCGGTGGCCGTGCGGCACCGGTGACCGCGTCCGCGCCGGTGTAGAACAAGAGAACCCGCTCGGTCGCGGACATCATGGCATCGAGAAGCAGCTGACGGTCCTCGCTGCGGGAATCCCGTTCTCCGACACAGGGATTCTGCGCAAGCACATCGTCGCCGTCGATGTGCGCATTGCGGGGGAAGACGTCGTCGTCGAGCCCGAGCAGCACCACCACGCGATGAGGTACCGACCGCATCGGCACCATCGTGCACACCGTGAGTTCACCCGTGCGGAAATTGGCTCGGGTCGGGCGTCCTGCGAGGCGGCTCGCGAGCATGGCGCGCACATCGGCCAGCCGCAGTTCCGCGCCGCCCGCGTGCTCGACAGCGGCACCGATCTCACGGTGGGCCTGCGCGAGCTGCCATGCGTCGGCGGGCGCGGCATCGGTGAGCAGATCGAGCGCCTGCATGAGCGCGGCCGACCACTTCTCGGCCGGGTGCGGACCGCGGATCCCCAGCAGCGACACCGTGAGCCTGTCGATGTACTCGGCGAACCTGCCGGCCAGATCGATGTCGTTGCTGTCGACGTCGTCGAGGGGCAGTGCGAGGGAGAGCCATTCACCGCCGGACTCGTCGGCGGCGACGCCGAGGAGAATCCGGTCGAGGGCTGTCCCGAAGGTGTTCTGCGGGAAGTCGGCAAGACCGAACGGGCGGCGTTGCCACGTGCCGAGTCCCCAGCGTGCTCCGGTCTCGGCAGCCCATTCCTGGAGCCGTTCGAGATCGTCGTCGTCGAACCCGAACCGGCGCCGAACCGGGGCCGCGGCCGCGAGATCGAGCACTTCGCTGGCCGTGACGCGGGCGTCGGCGAGGCCGAGGAGGGTGTCGAGCACCGACAGGACCGGATTGGTCTGGCGCAGCCCACGATCGGCGAGTCGCACCCGCAGCGTGTGCCCCGGGTGCTCGCCCACTCCCCGCCCGAACGCGGCGTGCACGAGAGGGGCATAGGTCTCGACGTCCGGGCACATCACGACCACATCGCGCGGCTCGAGGGTGGGATCGTCCTGGAACAGGTGCAGCAGACATTCACGAAGGACCTCGACCTGGCGGGTCGGTCCGTGACATGCGTGGATCACGACGGTGCCGTCCGCCTGCGCGGAGCCCGGCTCCGGGGCGCGGTCCGCCCGGATGTCCGACTGCACTCGGCCGAGCAACGTGGCGGGCGGCTCGGGGGCCGCGTGGGTGATCTCGGTGGCCTCGAGGCCCGACAACCGCCTTTCGAACTCGCGCACGTCACGTCCGAGCGCTGCGAGCAGCGGGTGACGGACACGGAGCGCGCTGTCGTCCTCGGCGCGACACAGCGGGGTCTTTCCGTCCGCGAGCGCAGTCCACATGGCAGGACTCGGGTGCGGAACCCACAGGTGCACGTCGCGGTGGGCACCGAGCGCCGAGACCACCGCGAGTTGCACCGCGTCGAGACGGGTGGGGCCGAACAGCGACACGCGGCCGGGCAGGCCGACGATCTCCGGTTCGGCACGCAACCGCGCGCACAGGGTGCCGAGTTGCTGGGACGGACTGTCGGTGCCGATGCGGTCGCGCACGCGACGCCACAGTTCGGCCTGCCAGCGGAGGTGGTCGGCGAGCGGGGCGCCCGTTCCGTCGGTGTCCCGTCCGGCCGCCCACTCGGCGATCATGTCCGGACGTTGCAGTCCGTAACTGCGCAGGAGGTCGGCGAGATGTGCGGCGGTCGCATACCGGCGCCCCGCCCGATGGTCGTCGGCGCCGTGGCCGAGGTGCCGGGCCAGCGCGGCGCACCACGGCTCTCCGACGGAGTCGTCGATGACGTCGAGCACGGTCCACAACACTCGGGAGTGGAGCCAGGGGTCGTCTTCGGCGGTGGTGTCCGACGCGGCGGCGAGCACCTCCGCGACCAACCGGGACGGGGACGGGAAATCGATGTTGGCGGCGACGCCGTCGCCGTGTGTTGCGCCCAGCACCGTGGACAGACGCTGTGTGAGCCAGCGTTCGATGCCGCGAGCGGGCACGGCGACGATGTCGCGTGCGAACGGGTCGTCGAGCGGCGCCGTCAGCAACTCGCCGAGCGCGTCGGCAAGGATGTCGGTGCGTTCGGCACGGTGCAGCGTGAGCACGCGTGGGCCCCCTCGTGGTCGACTCGGTCGTCGCTACGGCTTACCACACGCGACGGACACCGCAACGATTGTGCAGGTCGAACGCGAGGACCGCCTGAGCGCACATACGAGACCCGAGGCGGGACCTGGCTCGCAGGACGGGGTGCAGTGTGGAAGAGGTCACTCGGGAAGGTCGAACAGCGGAATCTGGTCGCGCATCGTCAGGCGATCGATCTCCGCCCGGTATCTCTCGCCGAGTTCCTCGGCGACATGCGGCGGGCATCCCAGCTCGCTACCGATCTCTTCCCAGCTGTGACCGGCTTCGCGGCGCTCCCACGCGAAGCCGCCGTCCTCGTCCCACGGCGCCGACATGAACAGATACTGCACGTGCGCACGCCGGACCGCAGCGGAAATTCCGAACGAAAGTGTCGTGCATGTCCGGGGCCCGTGAACCGGGACCTCCCCGTCGTGCGGCGACGACGACGCGGGTCAGAGGCAGGCGACGAGGATTGCTGCGAGACCGCCGATCATGGCGGCGAATGCCATGCCCGCACCGAGGGATCCCATGAGGACACCTCCGGCGATACCCCCCAGCAGTACCAGGCACGCGAACAGTGCGGGGCCGGCCCAGGAGTGCTCGACGAACGCGGTCTCCGACAGGTCCGACGCGCTGCGACGCGTACCGGCGACACTCGGCTGCGCCCAAGAACCCGGACTATTGGGACTTTTCGGGCCTGCCAATGGGTTAGGGGGTACTACGGTCGTCATTCGCTGTCTCCAACTTTCGTCTCACTCGAGTGCCGAGCAGAACCCGGAGAGGCCTTGCGGCTCGATCTCGTAGATTCTCTGGCTCACCGACGTGCTGGGAGCTATGCCCCGGACGTCGCACCCCTAAACAACGCGCGCACGCCCCTGGCCCGGGAGACCGGACCGTGAAAGGAAATTTCTGCTGGATCAAGAATACTCGATTGTGTCCTGCGTCACGCGATGTTCGGGATCCATCTCGTCGGGTAGCCGTTACAAGTGACATCGCTGGAGCCCATCGACCCCAAGTGCGAAGGAGCAACACACGATGACCCAGACCAACACCGCGGCGCTGCTCACCCAGCTCCGCACCTTGCACCAGCTCACCCACGCCGAAACCCAGGTGGCAGAGACCCGTGTCGCACAGGCCCGTACCGAAGCGGTGCGGCGGGAGCTGACCGAGAACGCTCAGAACTGCCGCGTCCGCGCCGTTGCGATCGAGGAAGCCATCCGCGAGCTCGGCGGGCTGCCCGACGTGATCGGCCCGGTCCTCGGCCGCGCGACCACCGCCGTCAAGACACTGACCGAACAGGCGCAGCCGTTCGACGAGGCACTGCTCGGTGACCTCGCTCTCGAACACCAGCTGCTCGACCGCGCCCGCTACGTCAAGGCGCTGGCGACGGCGGACGGCAACTCGTCGATCGTGTCGCTCGCGAACAAGCTCGTCAAGGCTCACAGCGCGACTGTCGAGTGGCTGACCACCGTGATCGCCGAAGAGGCACTCGGTGGGCCCGCAGCCTTGCGGCGCACACCGCTCCAGGCGGCAGCCGGCGCGGCCGTGCGCTTGGTGAATACCCCGGTCAACTGGTCCACCCGCGGCCTCGACCGTGCCATCGACGCAGCCCGCTCGACCCGCCCGCGGATCGAGTCGATCCTGACACGCGGCGCACATGCCGGTGACGTCGCGGCCAAGACCCTCGGAGCCAGCCGCGATTCGGCTCTCGAGACTGCGGAACGGGTCAGCCGACGCGAGGGTGCGGACGGCACGGCGGAAGCCCTGCACCGGGTGCGCACCGCATCGGGTGTCCTCGCCGCGGACGAGTTGCCGATCGAGGATTACGACAAGCTCAACGTCAGCAGCGCCGTCGCAGCGGTGAAGGAACTCACCGAAGCGTCCGATATCCGCGCAATCGTTGCGTACGAGGAAGCACACAAGAATCGTCACGGCGTCGTATCCGCCGCCCAGACGCGCCTCGCGGCCATCGCCCAAGAGGTGCTCAGCTAGCCCGCACCAGGGCGCACACCCGAGCGAGTCGCCGGGTCCGGAGTCTCCGGGCCCGGCGATTTCCGTTCGTGCAGTACCTCGTGTCCACCGCACCCCGAATGGGTACGCGGCAGGACGAGGAATCAACCGGAGAGGACCATCATGACCAAGTTGCTTTTCGCGGTCTCCGCGGCCGACCACTGGACGCTGAGCGACGGCACGCAGCATCCCACAGGGTTCTGGGCCGAAGAGCTGGTCGAGCCGTACAACGTGTTCGACCAGGCAGGTTACGACATCACGGTCGCCACGCCGGGCGGACGTACGCCGGTCGTCGACCAGGCCAGTCTCGAGCCCGATGCGGCGGGCGGCGAGGACCGCGCCGCGGAACTGAAGAAGGCCTTGGAGGAGCTTCAGCCGACGCTGGCCGGCGCCGCAGTCCTCGAGGACGTCGACGCCGCCGACTACGACCTGCTGTTCGTCCCCGGCGGTCACGGACCCATGCAGGACCTCGCCGTCGACGAGCGGTTCGGTGAACTCGTACGTCACTTCACGGAATCGGGGAAGGTCGTCGCGATGGTGTGCCACGCCCCCGCCGCACTCTTGCCCGCGTTCGCCTCCGGTGGCCGCTGGTTGTTCGAGGGCTACAAGCTGACCGGGTTCACCAACATCGAGGAAGTACAGGCCGGACTGGCCGGCAAGGCACCGTGGCTGCTGCAGGACCGGCTTCAGGAAGCCGGCGCCCTGTTCTCCTCGGGAGACGCATGGCAGCCGCACCTGGTGGTCGACCGCACGTTGTACACGGGCCAGAATCCGGCCTCGTCGCGGCCGCTCGCAGAACGTGTGGTGAGCGACCTCGCTGCCCGGTGAGCGCCGCGCCGTTCGGGCGGTGACCGCTCAGGCGGTCACCTTCCGGGCGAAGGCGATCGTGCGCGCGAGCGCGTCCCGAGCGTCGAGGGTGGAGAGGTCGAACTGGTACTCGTGTTCCAGTTCCGGCTCGTGGCCGTCCGGGTAGAACAGCGAATCCACCTCGACGCCGAGGCCGGTCAGCCTCTCCGCGAACGGCCGGGACTGCGTCGCGGTGAGCGGGTCGCCATCGCCGCCGGTGATGTAGGTGGGTGGGAAGTTCGCGGTGACGAGATCGAGAGTCGACATCTGCCGCGCGGCCTCCGACTCCGCGAACTTTCGTTCCCCGAGGTAGGCCCACATCGCTTGCTCGACGCCACAGCGGATCAGGTCACTGCCGCCGCCCAGGGCAGCCACGTTGTAGATTCCGCAATTGAGAACCACCCCTCTGACCTGGCCGGACGCGAAGTGGGGACTGATACCGAGCCTGGCGGCATAGGACGGGTCCGTCACAGCCAGGGCGAGCTGGGCCGTCAGCTGAGCGCCGGCCGAATCTCCCGCCAGAACGATGCGCTCGGTGTCGATGTGGAGTTCTTCGGCGTGGTCGAGCAGGTAGCGCTGCGCGTCCGCCAGTTGTTCGACCGCAGCGGGATAACGGTGTCGCGGCGCGAGTGAATAGCCGACGGAGACGACGGTGAACCCGGCGTCCGCCAGGCGCCGGTAGTAGCCGGCGTAGTCGGCGCGGCTACCGGCGATCCACGCTCCGCCGTGCACCCACACGATCGTCGGGAGCGCCGAGGTGGTCCCGGTGGGACTGTAGACATCAAGGCAGGCGTCCACGTCCCCGTCCCGATACCGGAGACCGCCGACGAACTGCGTCTCGGGGGCTCCCTCGTCGAGTTTCGCCGTGAGCCGCTTCGCGTCGCGCTCGAACACGGCCCGGACCACGAGTGCGCCGGGAACCGGCGTCAGGGCCAGCGCGGAGTAACCCCGGGCGACCGCGTCGGCAATGGCCCCGACCATGCGTGGTCCGGCGCCGCGACGCCGAGTAGGGGCCGTATCCGTTTTTGCTTGCGACACCCGTGGCTCCTACTCGTCGTTACCGTGGAAACCCGCACCGTCCGGGACCCCACCGATCATGCCAAACAATGCGGCGGCGTCCCGGAACACGGCGGTCGGCGAGGCTGCACGCCACCGTCAGTGAAAAAGCCTGTCCACGAAGGCGTGGAGATTCTCGCGAACGCGCGCGATCTTTTCTTCGGGGCCGAGATCCTCGCGGTACCGGCTTCCGAGTGCGGGCTTCTTCTTGCCCCGCGCATACAGCGAACATGCCAGGTCGATGCACATGTAGGTGCCGAGGGTGTTGCCTGCGCGACCCGCGTCACCGACCTTCCCGGCACTCATCAAGGCGATCCCGCCTCGCGTGTGGGTGGTCAGGCACACCGTGCACATCTGCGACTTACCGGAACCGTTCGGTTCGAATCGCATCGCGATCCCGACGAGACCGGTCTCGCGGGGTACGACGATGTATCCGCGGCCTGGATACGCGGGGTCGGTCCATCCCAGGAAATCCAGATCCTCCCAGGGCCGGTCGGCGAGGTCGCGGGGCGCCGGCAGCCGCTTGGCCTCCCCTTTGGAGCAGTTGACGAACGAGGCTCTGATGTCCCGCTCGGTGATCGCGTCCATGCGGTGTGTCTCCTCAATCGTTTGCACGGCTAACCGAAGGGACGGTACGCGCGGAGGCCGAGCGGGGACAAACGTTTTTCGGTCCTCAGGCTGCCGGAACGGCGGAGGCGGCCACAGGAGCGTCCACCCGGGTGCGACGCATGCCGATCACGTACAGCGCAAGTCCGACGACGATCCATGCCGCGAGAGTGCACGCCGCCACGAGCCCGCCCGTTCCCTGGAAGTAGGCCGCGGAGCGCACGAGGGTCCCGGCTGCGCCGGGGGGAAGGATCTGGCCGAACGTGCCGAGCCCGCTCGGGAGCCATGCAGAGGTCGTGGAGATTCCGGCGAGGGGATTTCCGAGGAACATCATCGCCATCGCACCGATGGTGAAACCTTTGGCCCCGAACAGTTTCTGGAGCCCGGCCAGCGGGAACGCCAGTGCCGCAATCCCCATGGCGATAGAACCTGCCACTGCCCAGAATCCCGTGTCCACGCTGCCGAACGCGTAGGTGAGAACGGCGGCGACGATGGTCCCACCGACGGCGGCGAAGGTGAACAGCCCCGCCAGATACCAGCCGTTGCTGCGCGGGAGAATTTTGCGGAACGCGACGACCGGGACGATGCCGCCGAACACGAGAGGGAAGGCCAGTCCGCCGATTCCGACACCGGTGGGGTCGGATGCAGGCAGCGGGACCACGTCCTCCACCGTGACCGGCGAGGCCGTCACCTGGCCGACAGCGTTGGCCGTACCGGCGAGTGTGCCGGAGATCGTGGCCGAACCGGCACTGGCGACCAGCGCGTGCACACCCGACTCTTCGACGACGAACCCTCCGACGATCTCTCGGTCGAGGATGGCGTCGCGCAGATCCTGTTCCGAGTCGTACCGCCGGGGTGTGTAAGCGTCGGGAGCGGCGGTCACGAGGGCCTGCTCGAAGTCGTCGACGACCCCCGACGTCCCGGCCAGGCCCACGCTCAGGTCGTGCGCCCCGCTCTTCAACGACGGCATGATGAAGACCATCAGCAGGAGAACAAGGATCACGCCGAGGCCGGCGGTCATACCCAGCAGCATGAACGCCGAGTGAGGTGTGCGCTTGTTCACGACGGTGGACGGGTCCGCGTCACGAGCGGGCGTATCGGCGGTGAGGTGGGACATCGACTCTTCTTTCACAACGAACCCGGCTATAACCGGATGACATTCCTCCGATTATAGCGGAAGATAACCCTCCGGTTGGAGATCTGGTGTCAAATGGAACACGACCCGTCCCTCGTGCAGCCATCACCGGCACCCGACGAAAGAGAACTCATGCGTTCCGATGCCGCCAAGCGTCGCCAGGCGATAATCCGGGAAGCACGGCGCCTGTTCGCGGCAGAAGGAAGCGACGTCGCGCTCGAGCACATCGCCGAGGCCGCGGGAGTGGGGATCGCCACTCTGTACCGCAACTTCGACTCGCGGGCCGCACTGGCCGACGAGGTCTCGCTGTCCATCCTCGGCGAGATCCAGGACGCCGCCGACGAGGCACTCGATCTGATCGGCAGCGCTCCGGACACCGCATGGGTCGACTTCGTCCACCGGCTCGTGGATTTGGATCTGGGGGCCCTCGCCGCGGCACTGGCCGATTTCGTCGCAGACGAGATCTCCGGGCCCGTCCGGGATTCACAGGCGCGAACGCTCGCCGGGGTCGAGAAGCTGCTCGCCGCCGCGCGATCCGAAGGACTCGTCCGTCCGGATCTCGGCGCACTCGAACTCGTCCTCGCGATCGGTATGATCACCCGCCCCCAGCCCGACGCGATTCGCCGGGCGACGCCCAGCCTTGTGCCGCAACTCGTTTCGATATTTCTGGCGGGGATGCGGCCGTGACACACACCGCGTGAGAGATCTCACCCGCCACGACACGTCGGACAAGTGGGACAATAGAAGAGTCGGCTCGCGGGCTCCGGCACGTCCATCCGTATGGGTGCGGCGCCCCGTGTCTGCGTCACTGCGTTCCCCCGCAGATGGCACGACAATCGTCTCGGTGCCGCGATAACGCCCACCGGACGGTCGATTCCGACACCCGCGTGCACAAGAAAGCAGTCCCCATGCAGTTCTCGACCGGTCAAATCGTTGTCCATCCCCACCACGGCCCAGCAACCGTCACCGAGATCTTCGACCGGACGATCAAGACCACTCGGCTGTCCTATCTCCGGCTCGCCATCCACCGGTCCGATCTCACGATCGACGTACCCGTCGCCAAGGCGGAGGAACTCGGGCTCCGGGAAATCTACGACACGACGGAACTCAAAGATCTCTTCGAGGTTCTCCACGCACCCACACCCCCCGAAGACAACGGCTGGTCGCGCAGGTTCAAAGACCACCAGGACAAGCTGAGGCTCGGCGACCTCCTCGTCACCGCAGGCGTCGTCCGGGACCTGACTCGCCGTGAGCACCGGTGTGGCCTCTCATTGGGTGAGAAGAAGATGCTCCGGTCTGCCCGCAACGGCGTGCTCACCGAGCTCTGCCTGGCGCTGTCCATTCCGGACGAACAGGCCGAGACGCTGCTGGACTCCGCCATCCTCGCGCCCCGGCCTGCCCTGGAACAGCAAGCTCTCGCTGCCGCCGGCTGAACAGGCGGACAACCCTTACGCGTCCTGCGCGCGCCCTCCCGACCGCCGTCCGTTCATACTCGGCTCTCCGACGGTTCGTCGCCGGCGCTCCCGGGCAGCGCGAGTCCCGGCATCAGCTGCTGCAGCGTCGCCTCCCAGTGGCGAGCCCGGTCCGGGAAACACGCCGTGAGCACGTCGACCATGGCGGCAGGCGCGACGGACGCGCCGGGTGACGCCCCCAGCAGACCCGCGATGGAACCGTCCGCGCCGGTGACGATCTCGGTTCCGAACGTCAGCACTCCCACCTTGCGCCGATCCGGCTTGATCAGTTGTGCGCGCTGACCCGCGTCGATCGAGTACCAATCGCCGGGCGACGCTGCCGGATGAAACCGTTGCAACTGGCCGAACTTCCGTTCCGGTGTCGCCAGAAGCTGTCCGACGAGGTAGCGAACCAGCGACACGTTCTGGAGGCCCACCGCGAGAAGCGAACAGATGCTGTGCAGTCGAATCGTCGTGAGCAGGTCGGTAAGCCGCCCGTGTTTGAGCAGACGCGTGCTGAAGGTGGCGTACGGGCCGAACATCAACGCGCCGTGGCCATCGACCACCCGCTTGTCGAGGTGCGGCACCGACATCGGCGGGGCGCCCGAGTCCGCCTGGCTGTAGACCTTCGCGTCGTGACGGGCCACCAGATCGGGGTTGTCGGTGCGGAGGAACTGCGCTCCTATCGGGAAGACCGCGTAACCGCGAACCTCCGGGATGCGTGCCTTCTGGAGGAGTTTGAGTGCGTACCCTCCTGCCCCGACGAAGACGAACCGGGACCGCACCGTGAATCGGTGGTCCCCGGTGTTGCCTCGCCCCGACACGGTCCATCGTCCGTCTCTATCGCGGCGTAGCCGCGTCACCTCGTGGCCGGTCCGAACTTCCGCGCCGGACTCGCGCATTCCTTGGAGCAAACCCTGTGTCAGGGCGCCGAAGTCGACGTCGGTGCCGCGCTCGTCGCGGGTGGCCGCGACAACTCCGGACCCGGTTCGACCGTCCATCAGCAGCGGTGCCCATCGCGCGATGATGTCGGGATCCTCGGTGTACTCCATGTCCGAGAACAGCGGCGACCGGCGCAGTGTTTCGTATCGTTGTCGCAGATAGCGCACGTCCTGCTCCCCGAACACCACGTTCATGTGGGGTGTCGTATTCGTGAACGACGCTGCGAGATCACCGGATTCGACGAGTGCCCCCCAGAACTGACGAGAGATCCGGAACTGCCGCCCGATTTCTGCGGCGCGCGACGGATCGCCGGGATCGGGCATGTAGTTGAGTTCGCAGAATCCCGCGTGGCCTGTTCCGGCGTTGTTCCACGGGGCGCTGCTTTCGGACGCCGTGTCGTCGAGACGTTCGAGAACGAGGATCGACCAGTCGGGCTGAAGCCGGGTGAGCAACGCCCCCAGCGTCGCGGACATGATGCCGCCGCCGATCAGTACGGCGTCGTAGATCTCCGGTTGTGTCGGCCCACCGGTGGCGCGAATCTCCTGCACGTCTGCACACCTGCTTCCGTATCGAGGTCCTTCCAGAGTGCGCGCCAGGTGACCATTCCGTCCAATGACATCGTCGCTGGAATATGATCCGGATATGGATCGGTTTCTCTCGGACGAGACGGCCTCGGTAGTGCCATTGCTCGCTGCGTTCGACGCGGCAGCGAGAGAGGGGCACATCACGCACGCCGCGGACAGGCTGGGCGTCCCGCAGTCGTCGGTCAGTCGCCGCATCAAAGCCTTGGAACACACGATGGGCGTATCGCTGTTCCAGCAGATAGGACGCGGGGTGGCGCTGACAACGGCCGGGCGTGAACTGCACGCGCGCACCCGGGAGACGATCCGGGAACTCGACGACGCGATCAACACCGTCCGCAGCCACGCCGATCCCGACAGTGGGATCGTCCGGTTCGGCTTCCCCCTGACACTCGGTCCGGTCAGCGTCCCGTCGCTCCTCGCCGAATTCCATCGCGACGCCCCGCGCATTCGCCTCCACCTCGTTCAGGCACACGGTGAAGCACTGGCGGCGATGGTCCGAGACGGCCGACTCGATCTGGCCGTGATGATCCCGCCACCGGAGGATCTCGTCGTCACCGTCCTCGGCAGTCAACCGTTGTTGCTGCATGTCGCCGACACCCACCCGCTCGCGGAGCGAGACCGCGTCGACCTGGGCGAACTCGCCGACGAACACTTCATCGCCGGCCCACCCACCTACCACGTCCGCACCGAACTCGACAATTACTGCCGCGCAGCCGGATTCGATCCCTACATCGCGTTCGAGATCAGCGAGTTCGACACGATCCGCGCACTCGTCGCAGAAGGACTCGGCATTGCGCTCCTGCCGCGAGCGGAGATCCCACAGCCCGGTGTCGCGACCGTGCAGGTCAGCGGGATCGCCGACCGCCCGATCGGACTGGCGATGGGCACACGCCATCCCTCCCCCGCGGCCCTTCGGCTGCACACACATGTCACGACACGGGCACAGTGGCCGCCGGAACCGTAGCCCGACCGGAACCGAACTGCGTCGTGCGCGGCCGTAACAGCCCCACCCGAACACCGATATCCCGGAAAGGACAGCACCCGCCCGACCGAAGGAATACGGATGTCGACGCAACCTCCCCCCGATGGGTATGGGTACGGGTACGGACCGCCCCCGTTCGAACAGCCACCCCGGCGGCCGAAGTGGCCATGGGTTGTGGGCGGAGTGATCGTCGTTGCACTCATCGCGACTCTCGCCGGACTCGCCGTCGTGCTCGTTCGCAACTCGGCCTCCGAGGCCGAGGAGACGGCGGCTGCCGGTTCGCCGGCACGCACGGTCACCGTCACCGCCGGCTCGCCCACCACGTCCGCGCCACCGTCGGCAGCGACCGAGTCTGCGACTGCGGAGCCACAGACACTGCCGACCGATGGGATCTTGAAAGTCGGGGTGGACATCGCACCGGGCGAATACGCAGTACGTCCCACCCGGTCCTACGGCGGTTACTGGGAGCGCCTGTCGTGCTTGACGGGGGACTTCACCTGCCTGCTGGCCAACGACAACGTGGAGGGCAACAGCTACGTGGTCGTCCTTCCGGGAGATGTCGCACTGCGGATCGACGGCCTCGAACTCGTTCCGACGGGCAATCCCGCCCCCGGCACGGCACCCCCGGCCGCGGGACCCGCACCGTCGAGTCCCCCGCTCGACAACACGGACGGCCAAGGTTTCGTCGGCGTGCCGCAGGCACGCTGCAATCACACCAACGCCGCCGTCTTCGCCGGACAGACCACCGAGTCGCTTGTTGTGGTCTGCGAGACCGGAGTGGGACGCTTGTACTACAAAGGGGTCCGACTCAGCGACGGAGCTGCCCTGGAGATCGACGATCCCGTGGCGTCGGGGAACGGTTTCACCGCGACCAACGACGGTGTGCAGTACCGCATCTCACCCGACGCACTTGTCATCACCGAGGGCTCGTCGCTGCTCGGCGAGGAACCGATGCTCCAATACTGGACCCGGTAGCGCTGTGCCACGTATTCGTTCTCACATCTCCGGAACCGGTAGTGGTCGGTAGTAACCGACAAACGGCGCCGGTGGGTCAAGTAGATTTCTCATCATGGCGAAGAACGAAATACCGCACCAAGATCTCAACCTTTCCCACATCGGCAAGTACGTGCGCGTGGACCTGAAGAACACGGTCACCGAGCACGAGACCCTGGCGGCAGGTGTTCTCACGCGCATCACCCATCACCTGAGCATCGAAGAAGACAACGCGCCGATCACCCGGATCACCGTCGAACTCGCCGGTACCGACGTGGACTTCGCACTGCGTGACGACTGCCCCGTGCGGATCGCGGACAGTCTGAAAGAGTTGTTCGGCAACACCTGAGCCCGGCCGAGCGCACGGTCCCGGAAGGTCCCTGAACGGCCGACCCGGGGCCGTGCCGCAACGGGAGCGAACGGACACCGTGAGCCCGATGGTTCGTCCGCCGCCACCGGCGATCTCTCCGAAGCCTCCCGACGCCGCTAGGATCCAGCGCGAAACGGAAGCCGGGACGCGACCGTGGCCGTCCACCGACCGACGACGACCGCGCCGATGATCGCTCGCCGCATCAGATTCGCCGCCCCACGCCGGGGCATCCCGGCGATATGATGCTCCATCGTCGCCGGAGACTCGGACCTGTTGTCCGCCAGCATCTTTGTCACATACACAGCCGCGAGCTGGTGTGAATCCATGGCACTGTGACCCAGGATCGGTATCGACACCAGCACCGCGCGGGGTACCAGATCTACGATCTTTTCTGCGATCGGAGGTGGTGTCCGCAGGTCGCGGCCTCCGGAGATCACCGCGGTCGGCCACGAGAATGCCGGGATCTGCGCGGGAAAGTCGAAGGGTTCCCCTACGAACTCCGGATGCCGCGCCGCGGCAGCCGCGAAAATCTCCTGCTGGTCGAGCAGTTCACCGTCGGGCGGTAGCCCATATCCGAGCTCGCGGAAAGCAATCCGCGAAACAAGATCGGGTTCGAAGAAGAACGGTGCTCCTCCCCCGTCTATCTCGGCCGAGCCGGCGTTTGCCATCCGATTCCAGATGCGCCGTAACCGTCCGTTGCTCCGCTGGACGAGTAACTCCCGGAGAAGGTCCGGACCTCCGTACTCGTATGCGATCTGCACGACCACGTTGATCTCCGGCTCCGGCACCCCACGCGCGAGCGCGGTACGCAAGGCTTCGACTACCGGCGCCAGATCCGGATCGGTCGCTTCGAGAAACAGTCCGCGCCGGTACGAGCGTGCACCCTCGATGTCATCCGCAACGGACAGCATCGGCGAATCGAGGACCATTCCCACCACCCGATCCGGATACCGAACCCCGAAGCCCTGTGCAAGGTACGTGCCGTAGGACGAGCCGTAGACGATCACACGCTCGACCCCCGCATCATCGAGGACCGCGGCGAGATCCTCGACCACGTGGTCGACCGTGACCGCTTCGCTCGGCAGCTCGTTGCCGTGCAGATCGCGGCGCGACAACCCGACACCGCGATGCTCCATCATCAGGACGTCGAGTCCTGCATGCTCTGCTCGACGGCGCAAACTGCGATAGGGCAGGACGGAAGCAAGTCCCGGTCCGCCGGGCACCATGAGCACAGGAACTTTCCCGCGTGGGCCGGTCCGGACGTAGGCCAGCGGAAATTGTGTCTCGGTGCCGTCTCCGACCGGTCGCATCACTTCGTGCCCGTGGCTACCGGCGATCTTGCGGGCCGCCCTCTTCAGCACGGTCGCCTGGAGTGAAGCCATGTGCCCACTCAACCACGACGGACCGCCGTGCGAACAGAAGTGCTCCGAATCAATACTCGACATGTCCGTTGTGCGACCAATACAGTGGCGCCCGTGAAGCCGCGCCCGAGACTTCTCCCCTGCGCCGACGTTTCGACGAAGTCGCGTACCTCTTGTTCGACTCTGGGACTGCGCTGCATCGGGACGGATCTCGTCCGATGACGGGCTCCGGCCACTGGGGTCTGGAACACGGCCCTCGAACGGGCGAAACGATCGTCCTGCTCCACGGCAACAATGCCGGGGGCTGGATGTGGGGCCCGCAGATCGAACGCCTCCCCGAGCGTCATCTGCTGACCCCGGATCTACCGGCGCTCGGCGAGCGCTACGGGCTGCGGTGGCCGGGGATGCGCGCTGCCGCCGACGACATCGCCGAGATCATCCGCAAACACGCAATCGGCGGAACCGCGCACGTCGTCGGCCTGTCACTCGGTGGGTTCGTCGCCGTTCATCTCGTGCATCGTCACCCCCAGCTCGTTCGCAGTTGCATGATCACAGGCGTTGCGTTCACCGGGCTGACGTCGCTCGAACGCTTCCTCATCCCGCCTCAGATCCCGTTGTGGCGCAAACGTTGGTACTGGCGAGCACAGGCTGCGGCGTTCGGCGTTCCGGCCGACGGGAGGGACCTGTACGTCGACTCTGCCGTCCGTGTTGCGCCGGACACCAACCGTCGCATATTCCGTGAGGTCGCCGAAAGCTCCATCCCTCCGGAGCCTTTCGCGTATTCCGGCCCGATATTGGCTGTCGCGGGCGAGAAGGAACAGCGCTCCGTACGCGATTCCTTCGGCGCGCTGGGACAAGCACTACCGCAACTACAGACCTGGGTCGCACCCGGGATGCATCATCCGTGGAACATCGAAGATCCCGACCTGTTCACCACGGTCCTCCGCACGTTCGCCGACACCGGGGACTGGAAAGCGGCAGGCGAGCCCACCCACGGGAACATCTGACCTCAGGTCTCGACCCGCAGCACAGTGAACCCGGCCGACGGTGGGATCATTACCGGGTGCCGATGCCCTCACCGCTTCCCGTCAGAGACGGCGTGGGACCGACGCGGCTGCAGGTACCGACCTCAGGGCCGTGGAAGACGATCGCCGAGTACACCCTCGCGAGATTCGATCATCTCGACCCCGACGAGCTGCACCGACGGTTCGACGCCGGCGAAATCGTGGACCGCGACGGGAACCCGATCGGTCGCCACACCGCGCTGGGTGCACATCCTTTCGTCTGGTACTACCGCGACCTTCCGGCTGAGGAGCCGATTCCCTTTCGCGAGGAGATCCTGCACATCGACGACCACCTCGTCGTGATCGACAAGCCGCACTTTCTTCCGACCACTCCGGGTGGTCGGTACCTGCGTGAGTCCGCACTCGTCCGACTGCGGGTGCGACTCGACAACCCGGACCTGACGCCCATCCATCGTCTCGACCGCGCCACCGCCGGTGTGGTGATGTTCTCCGCGCGGCCCGAAACCCGCGGTGCGTACCAAACGCTGTTCGAGAACCGCCAGGTCACGAAGGTCTACGAAGCGGTGTCGGCTCAGCCGCTGGAATGGGACCCCGACGCACCGGCGCTCGGCGGGCGCTCGCTTCCCGTCCTCTACCGCAACCACATCGCGGTACATCGCGGAGAGCTTCGGGCCGTCGTCGACGACGTTCGTGAGCCCAATGCCGAGACGTTGATCGATGTGTGTGGGACCGGCATGAGTAACTCGGGACGTGCTGTGCTGCACACGATTCTGCGTCCACGCACCGGACGGATGCATCAGTTGCGAGTGCATCTCGCGGCGCTCGGGGCCGGCATCCTGGGCGATCGCTGGTATCCCGAACTATTGCCCGAGGCACCGGACGACTATTCGCAGCCTCTCCAATTACTCGCGCGGGAAGTCGAATTCACCGATCCGCTGACGGGCGCCCCGCGCCGATTCGTTACGCGCCGCACGCTGAGCGAAGCGCCTCGATAGAAGGTCGTGGACGGTCCGACCGGACCGGTTGACGCACTGCCTCGGGCCGGCGACCCCCTTCGGCTGCGGACCGACTTCGTGGAAGTCATCTGTTTCTGCGTCGGGCGCGGACGGTCGTCGCGCCCGAGCGAGCCGATGTGCACCCTTGCAGTGATACCGGTAGGGGGTATACGTTGGATTGCGCCACATACCCCCGGCGGGTATAGGCAGAGGGACGACGAGAAGGTCCTCGCCGCTGTCGAGAAGCCGGCTACACACCGAGGAGGCTCTGATGAAGACCCCAATCAAGCTCGCGCTCTTCGGGGCCGGACTGGTGGTGGCTTTCGGTGCGGTCCTCGGACTTGCCAGGGTCGTCGGTTCCGACAACGTGGCAGGGTCGGGCACGAACATCAGCGATATGCACGAGCACCACGGAGAACATGACGGCGGTGCGACCGGTCACGACCACGCGGCGGACGGCGGCGCACCACCGCCGGGTATACGAACGGCGATCGACCCGAGGTACCCGGTCGGCACGACGGTGCTACTGATCGCGGATCACATGCCCGGCATGAACGGCGCGCAAGCCACCATCTCCGGAGCGTTCGACACCACGACCTACTCCGTGAGCTACACCCCGACAACCGGCGGCGAACCTGTGGTCGACCACCGATGGGTCGTCCACGAAGAACTCGACAACCCCGGCCCGGCGCCGCTCGCCGATGGGACCGAAGTGGGACTGCAAGCCGAGCACATGGGAGGAATGAACGGCGCCCGGGCGACGATCGACAGTTCCACCGACGAAACCGTCTACATGGTCGATCTCGAAGCCGATGGCATGGAGATGACAAACCACAAGTGGGTCGTCGAAAGCGAGATCACGCCCGCGCGGTAACAGCCGCTACACGTTGAAGCGGAACTCCACGACATCGCCGTCGGCCATGACGTAGTCCTTGCCTTCCATCCGGACCTTGCCCCGGGCCTTGGCCTCAGCCATCGAACCGGCGGCGTCGAGGTCGTCGAACGAGACGATCTCGGCCTTGATGAAGCCACGCTCGAAGTCGGAGTGGATGACGCCGGCGGCCTGCGGTGCGGTGTCGCCCTGGTGGATGGTCCACGCACGCGCCTCCTTCGGACCCGCCGTGAGGTAGGTCTGGAGGCCGAGGGTGTGGAAGCCGACGCGCGCGAGGGAGGCGAGGCCGGGCTCGTCCTGACCGATCGAGTCGAGCAGTTCCTGAGCTTCTTCCGGCTCGAGTTCGATCAACTCGGACTCGACCTTGGCGTCGAGGAACACGCAGTCTGCGGGAGCGACGGCCTCACGCAGTTCCTGCTTCTTCGCGTCGTCGGTCAGCACCGTCTCGTCGGCGTTGAAGACGTAGAGGAACGGCTTGGTGGTCATGAGGTTGAGCTCGCGCAGCAGCGCGTAGTCGAGGGTGTCCTTCTTCGAGAACAGGGTCGCGCCCTCGTTGAGGACGGCCTGCGCCTTGACGGCCTCCTCGTACTGCGGCTTGAGGTCCTTGTTCTTCTTCGCTTCCTTCTCGAGACGCGGCAGCGCCTTCTCGAGGGTCTGGATGTCGGCGAGGATCAGCTCGGTCTCGATGATCTCGATGTCGGCGAGCGGGTCGACGCGACCGTCGACGTGGATCACGTCGTCGTCGGCGAACACGCGCACAACCTGGCAGATCGCATCCGCTTCGCGAATGTTGGCGAGGAACTTGTTGCCCAGGCCTGCGCCCTCGGACGCTCCCTTGACGATGCCGGCGATGTCGACGAACGACACGGTGGCAGGCAGGATGCGCTGCGAACCGAAGATCTCCGCCAGGCGATTCAGCCGCGGATCGGGCAGTTCGACCACGCCGACATTGGGCTCGATGGTGGCGAACGGATAGTTCGCAGCCAGCACATCGTTCTTGGTCAGCGCGTTGAAAAGCGTCGACTTGCCGACGTTGGGAAGACCGACGATTCCGAGGGTAAGGCTCACGGGTTCAATATTCTACGCAGACCCCGCGCGGTCGCCTCATCCGCACGCTACCCGCACCAACTGCGCGATCCGCGCGGCCTGCTCGTCGTCGGGCACGGACGTCCCGTCGGCGGCGAGTTCGCCGACCTTGTCGTTGACGTCCTGATCGCCGGCGCCGTCCTCGATCAACGGGCACGTCTCGCTGACGATCGACTCGATCGACGAGGTTTCCCGGTCGGCGGACAACTGCGGGTAGCCGGCACGGAACGCCGCTACGAACGCACTCATCTTGGCATCGTCGAACGCTTCTCCGGCTTTGTCGGCGGCATCGGAGGCTGCCTGCTGAACCGAGGACAGGACCCCGCCGGCTTGTTCCTGCACATTCGTCGCGGCGTCGCTCGCCGAGGTCCGCGCCCCGTCCGCCGTCGGCGCGTCGTCCGAGCTGCACGCGGCGAGAGCACCGGCGACAGCCACCGCGACCAGCATGATCGATGCCCGAGTTCTCCGGGACATGCCCGTTCCATTCGTCACGTTTCGAGAGTGCCACGAACGGGGACTCTCGGTCGGGCAAATCCGACAACCCGCTCATGCTCGGATTCCGGGCGTGGTGACCGTAGATTTACGGACGTCGGGCACGTCGACTCGCACAGACATGTCGGAAGGACCAGCGTTGACCGAATCGAAATCCAGCCCATGGGGTACGAACCCCGCCTCGACATCGTCGAAGACTCCTGATCGGGCCACCCTCATCGGTGCCGGCGGAATGTGGCTCGCGAAGTGGTCCGCGATCCTTGTCGTGATCGCTGCGGGTGCCCTCGTGCTCGGCTGGATCATCCAGAAAATGTGGGTGATCGTGCTGCCGGTCGCCCTCGCGATCGTGGTCTCGACGATTCTGTGGCCGCCGACCCGGGCGATGACCAAACGCGGGCTCCCACCCGCACCGGCCGCGTCGATCACGCTCGTGCTGTTCTTCGCGATCGTGGGCGGCATCATCGCCGGCATCGTGCCGTCGGTGGTCAACCAGGTGCCCGATCTGGCCAACAAGGCCACCGAAGGCATCAACACGGTCCAGGACTGGGTGAAGGGCCCGCCCATCAACCTGCAGGACGAGCAACTCGACAACGCCGTGGACGCGGTGGTCGAACGTGTCCAGGGCAGTGCTGCCTCCATCGCCGGGGGCGTGTTCTCCGGGGTCACCACCGCCGGGTCGCTGCTCATCACGTTCGCACTCGTCCTGGTGCTGTCGTTCTTCTTCATCAAGGACGGACCGCGTTTCCTCCCCTGGCTGCATCGGGTCAGCGGCAGGACTGCCGGGCGGCACCTCGAAGAGGTCCTGACCCGGATGTGGATCACGCTCGGCGGGTTCATTCGCACCCAGGCAGTAGTGAGCCTCATCGACGCGGTGTTCATCGGCATCGGCCTGGTGATCCTCGGTGTACCGCTCGCGCCGGTGCTGGCGATCCTCACGTTCATCGGTGGATTCGTCCCGATTGTGGGTGCCTTCGTTGCCGGTGCCCTGGCCGTGCTGGTCGCGCTCGTCGCCAACGGCTTCACCACGGCTCTCATCGTGCTGGCACTCATCATTGCGGTGCAGCAGATCGAGGGGAACGTCCTGCAGCCCGTTCTCCAGTCGCGGAGCATGAATCTGCACGCGGCCGTGGTGCTGCTCGCGGTCACTGCCGGATCGTCGCTGTTCGGCATCGTCGGTGCGTTCCTGGCGGTGCCGGTGGCTGCGGTCGCCGCCGTCGTGATCCGCTACATCGGCGAGCAGATCGACAGTCGCTCGGCCGAAGTCGATCCGGACGACGCGACGAAAGCTCTGCCCGCTCCCGGCGACGCCTCGGCGCCCGATCCGAACGCCTCCACCGGGCCGGAGCCCGAGCCGGATCAGAAGTGACGGACGCTCCTGCGGGTCAGCTCGCGACCTGAACAGTGGATCCCGACCGGCCGCGGATGACGTGCAGCCGGCTCGGGATCCGCTGCCGCATCTCGTCGACGTGGCTCACCACCCCGACGACCCGGCCGCCGGCGCGCAATTCGTCGAGCACCCCCATCACCGCATCCAGAGAGTCCGCGTCGAGGGTGCCGAACCCTTCGTCGATGAACATCGTGTCGAGAACCACTCCGCCGGCTTCCGCTGCGACGACGTCCGCGAGCCCGAGCGCCAGCGCCAGCGACGCCTGAAACGACTCGCCGCCGGACAGGGTTTTCGTCGACCTGACCACGCCGGTGTATTCGTCGTGGATGTCGAGCCCCAGGCCACCACGTCGACCACGGGTGTCGGCCGCGTCGGAGTGCACGAACTCGTACCGGCCGCCCGACATCCTGCGCAGTCTCTCCGACGCGGCGTCCGCAACCTCCTCGAGACGCGCCGCGAGCACATACGAGCGCAGCGACATCTTCTTGGCATTGGAGCCGCCACCGGCCACGACGTCCGCGAGGTCGGCGAGTTCGGCCTGCTCGTCGCGGAGAGGGACGAGTTTCGCGTACGCCTGCTCGAGACGCGCCGTGTAGGCGTCGATGTCGAGGTACCGGCGGGCCGCCTCGGTGGCGGCAGCGTGTGCCCGGTCGAGCGCGGCAGCGCCCGCGGCGACCGCTGCCCGCGCCCCGGGCACATCAGCCGTCTCGTCTCCGGTGAGAACGGCTATCGCAGGCTCGGCGAGCGTGGCCTGCGCGACCGCCCGTTCGTTGTCGGCCGCTCGGAGTACACGATCGATCTCGTCGATCCGATCGCCCGGCCGGAGTGCCGCACGTGCGGCGTCGAGGTCGGCGAAACCAGCCTCGGTCGCGGCGGTGAGCGCCTCGGCGGACCGCTGCTCGGCGACGTGCCTGGCATGGGAGGCCGTCGAGCGCGCATCGAGCAGCGCGGTCGCGGCGGCGGCGAGCTCAGCCGCCCGGCGACGCCTCGGCGCGAGGGAGTCGGCATCACCGACCGCAGCGGTGATGCGGTTGCGGACCTCCGCGGCCTCGGCGGAGAGCACCGCGGTGCGGCGGTCCAGGTCTGCGAGTTCGGCCTCGACGCGGCGGATTCGTTCGTCGAGGTCGGTGGCGAGACGGTGCAGTTCGTCGACCGCGGCGCGACGCCGCACCAGATGTTCGGCGAGCGCTTTCGCCGCGTCGTGTGCGTAAACCGCGTCGGCGTGACGGACGGTGAGGTCCTCGACCGGAACGTCGCCGCAACGCTGACGCAGCACCGCAACGGCCCCGGAGATCTCGGTTGCCGCGGTCCGCGCGTCGGCGAGCGCTCGCTCCGCGCGCTGTTCCGCAGCCTGTGCGGCGGCCTCGTCGTTCTTCGTGACCGTGTCCGGCGCCGGGACGGCGGGAGCGGGATGCTCTGTGGCACCGCAGACTTCGCACGGCTCGCCGGCGGTGAGCCGGGCCGCCAGTTCGGCGGCCATCCCCTCGATACGGCGACGCCGGATGTCGAGATGCCTGTCGCGGGCGTCGTTGAATGCCGAGTGCAACGTCAGCACCCGTTGTTGTGCTCGTTCGAGGTCGGTGCCGAGCGCGGCGAGTTCGACTGCGGCACCGAGAGAATCCGCGGCGCGGTCGCGGGCGGCGACAAGTCCCGGGAGGGACGCGGCGGCCTGCTCCGACTCGCTCACCGCGGCGACCGCGGCAGCGAGCCGGTCGGGCAGTGCAGCGCGCTCGGCGACCCGTGTCGTGTGGTCGTCGCCGAGGGCGCGGCGGCGCTGGGCCACTCGGCCCAGGTCCGCCTCGATCGTTGCCACGTGCCGATGCTGCTCGAGCAGATCGTCGAGCCGCGCAACCTCCGCCGACCATTGTTCGCACCGGGGCCGGATCACGGCGCGGTCGGTGTCTGCGGGAACGTCACCGACCTCTGCCAGCAGTGCCCGGCCTTCGTCGTGTTCCTCGAGCGGAGCGCGGGCTGCGCGCGCGGCCCGGGCAGCAGCCTCCGCGTCCGCGACGGCCCGCGCCGCATCGAGATCGACGACCGAGACCGGAACCGCGCGGCGCGCGGCATCGCGCTCGCTGCGCAACCGCTGCCGGTCGGGTTCGGAGGCCGTCAGCGTGTCGAGCACTGTGAGGGCGCTGGCCCGGCGATGCAGATTCTGTTCCAGCGCGACGGCGGTGTCGAGCGAGCGGCGGTTCTCCGCGTCGACTTCGCGGGCGCGTTCGAGGACCGCGGCGGCGGCATCGCGGGTGTCGGCGGCTTCGGCGGACAACCGGTGTGCCCACTCGACCGGGTCCGCGTCGGCTCCCGCCTCGATACCCGCGGCGGCGGCCACCTTCGCGGCCAGAAGGTCGACCGTTTTCTGTTGTTCGGCAAGGAGTTTGCCGCCCGTGCCACGGCGGTCGCGAAACCATTGCTCGACATCCCCGAAGCGAGTCGTGTCGAACAGTCGCTCGAGCAGCTTGCCGCGCTCGTCGCTGCCCGCGCGCAGGAACTTCGCGAACTCACCCTGCGGCAGAAGCACCACCTGGAAGAACTGTTCGGCGCTCATCCCCAGCAAGCCCTTGACGGCGTCACCGATGTCGGGGATCCGGGACAGGTTCTCGCCCTGCCCGTCGAGCCAGGTCAGTGTCGCCTTGGCCTGCTGCTTGACAGTGCCGGTGCCCCGCATCTTGGGACGTTCGTATTCGGGACTGCGTTCGAGGACGATCCGCCGACCCGAGATGGTGGCTTCGAGCCGCACCCGCGGTGCGACACCGGCCGGAGCGTGGTCGGAGAGGAGGCGCCGGCCGTCGGCGCGGGCCCCGGGAACGGTGCCGTACAAGGCGAAGGCCACGGCGTCGAGGATCGATGTCTTGCCCGCGCCCGTCTGTCCGTGGAGGAGAAACAAGCCGTCGGAGCCGAGTTCGTCGAAGTCGATCTCGACGGTGCCGGCGAACGGGCCGAACGCCGTGACCTCGAGCGTGTGGAGTCTCACGCGGGCACATCCGTCCGGGCGCGGTCGGCGCCGGGCAGTGCGTCGCCGACGCCCTGCTTGCGGTCGGCGTCGCGCAACGCCTGGCCGATCCACCCGAGCTCACGAGCCGACGGTGCGGAGCGCACGTCGCCGAGGAACGCCTCGGCGATCTGCACGTCGCTGCGACCGCGCACCTTGTCTCGGTAGGTGCCTTCGGAGAAGGAGGCGGGACGCTGCCACTCGACGTGTACGGCGTGCGGGAACCGTTCCTGCAGTTTGCGCATCGCGTCGAGGGGACGGACCGGGTCGGTGAGTGTGGCCGAGACGTAGTGCTCGGTCGCTTCGGCGTAGGCGGGATCGCCGAGCAGCGTGTCGAGCGTGCCTGTCAACTTGGTCAGCGGCCGGACCACCGGCAGGTCGATGCGTTCGACGGACCGGAGACCGGTCTCGTCGAGGTCGGCGATCCACACCGCTTTGCGGTGGGTGCGTTCACCGAAGGAATAGGGCAGCGGCGATCCGGAGTACCGCACGTGCTCCGCGACGGTCTGCGGCGAATGCAGATGCCCGAGTGCCACGTAGTCGGCGCCGGCGAACGACGCGGCAGAAACCGTCTCGACACCGCCGACGGAGATCGATCGTTCGGACCCGGTCGGCTCGGCACCGACCACGAACGCGTGCGCGAGCACCACGGTGCGGCCCCCGCGCCGAGCGGCGTCCTCCCGCACGCGGCGCATCGCGGCATCCAGGATCTCCTGGTGCGAACGCGCTGTGGGCACACCGAGTTCGGCGCGGGTGATCTCGGGCTCGAGATACGGAAGGCCGTAGAACGCGACCGGACCGTGCCGGTCCTCCAGGACGACGGGGTGCTCGATCTGCGACACCCGGGTGATCAGGTGCAGACCGCCGTGCGCGGCGAACGCTGCTCCGGCTCCGAGCCGCACCGGCGAATCGTGGTTGCCCGAGGTGGCGACGATGACCGCACCGGCCGCGCGGATGGCCTCGAAGCCCGCATTGCACACCGCGACCGCGTCGGAACTCGGGATCGAACGGTCGTAGACGTCGCCGGGCACGACGACCACATCGATGTCCTGCTCGGCGACGAGGCCTGCGATCGCGTCGAGGGCACGACGCTGGTCGGCGAGAAGGTCGACACCGTGGAAGGTGCGCCCGATGTGCCAGTCGGAGGTGTGCAGGATGCGCATGGACACCGACGGTAGAGCAGCGTTCCGACACCGCCGGGTTCCGGGCGGGTGTCGGACGGATGCGGCATCATGCGCCACATGACCGCACTCACGGCACTCGGACTGCTCGTGGCCCTCGTTCTCGGCGCCGTTCTCGGGTGGCTCGCCCGCGCTTCGCGCGACGGTGAACGTGCGGCGCGGGCCGAGTCCGAGCTCGCCGCGTTGCGCGGGAACGAAGCACAGCTGAGGCAGTCGCTGGCCGCGGTGAGCGAGGACGCCGCACGGCGCCAGTCCGGTGCGATCGGCGAGCAGGTGTCGCGTCTGGTGGATCCGCTGCACGACGCGGTGGGCGCCCTGGCCCGGCAGGTCGAGCAGGTCGAGCGGAGCCGCGTGCACGCGTATGCCGGGCTCTCCGAGCAGGTCGAAGGGATGCACCGGGTGTCGCAGCTGCTCTCCACCCGGACGCAACAGCTCGTCACCGCGCTCCGGGCACCGCAGGTTCGCGGACGCTGGGGTGAGATCCAGCTCGAGCGCGTCGTCGAACTCGCCGGGATGGTCCGCCACTGCGATTTCGACACGCAGGTCGGCAAGGACGGTGTGCGCCCCGACCTCGTCGTCTACCTGGCGGGCGGCAAACAGATCGTGGTCGATGCGAAGGTGCCGTTCGCCGCCTACCTCGATGCCGCCGAAGCCGATGATCCCGCCGAGCGCACCAAGCACCTGACCCGCCACGCGCGGCAGTTGCGCACCCACGTCGACCAGTTGTCCGCCAAGGCCTACTGGGAGTCGTTCGACCCCAGCCCCGAGTTCGTCGTGCTGTTCGTCCCGGGCGATCCGTTTCTCGATGCCGCGCTGGGCGCCGATCCCGATCTGCTCGAGTACGCCTTCGCGCGCAATGTCATCCTCTCGACCCCCACGACGCTCGTGGCGCTGTTGCGCACCATCGCGCATACCTGGAGGCAGGAGGCGCTGTCCCGCGACGCCGCGACGATCCACCGGCTGGGCCGCGAGTTGTATCAGCGTCTCGGTGCGGTCGGTTCCCATCTCGACCGCCTCGGGTCACAGCTGGGCAAGGCAGTCGAGACCTTCAATGTCACGGTGTCGTCGATGGAGACGAGAGTGGGAGTCACAGCCCGCAAGCTCCACGACTTGGAGATCTTCGACGGCGACGTACCCGAGATACGACGGGTCGACGCCTGGCCGCGCCGGAGCACGCAGCAGGGCAGAACGGAATCCGACGGTCCTGTCGACGAAGCAAGCTGACGCCGCCGCGCTAGTGTTTAACTCGTGTCTGCAACCCAACGTGCCCGCTCGGCGGTGCCGCTCGACACGCGGTCGTTGATTTCGACGGTGCCGGGCGTGCCGTGGTGGGGTGCGCTCACCATCGCGGCGGGGTCCACCGCCGTCGGGATTCTGATCGACGCCGCGCGTGGCAACGAACTCACTTCCGCGTTCACCGCCTTCTACGTGCTCGGATGCATCGCGGCAGTCGTCGCGGTGCGCCATCGTGGGCTGTTCACCGCCATGGCACAACCGCCGCTGCTTCTCATGGTGGCGGTCCCGCTGGGCCAGGAGATCATTTCGACGGGAAGCTCGTCGGGCCTCAAAGACCTCCTGCTCAACGTCGCGTACCCGCTGGTGAACAGGTTCCCGGCCATGCTTCTCGCCACGGTCGTCGCGCTCCTGATCGGCGGTTTCCGGATCTACGCCGCTCAGCAGAGCGCGGGAGGAGCACGTTCGCGTGCCCCGCGGCAGCGCGCACGTTCGGCATCGAGGACACGTGCCGCAGGTCGCCGGACGGCAGATCGCGACAGCGAGCCGAGACGGACACGCAGCGCTCCGCGTACGACTCCCAGGTCCGCCAAGCCGTCGGCTGCGGCGGGCGCCGCGCCCGTGCGCAAGGCACCGCCGCCGACCGCATCGGTACGCGACGTCACCGACAGCCGGGCCGAACCCGCGCCCAGACGCCGCCCTGCCCCGGTCGGCGACGGTGCGCGCGCCGTCGACCCCGCGCCGCCCGTCGCACGCACGCCACGGCGCCCGCGTCCGCCTCGCACAGATTTCGTGCCGCCGGCCGACGAGCGCGCCCCGCGCCGCCGTCCGCCGGCAGCCGAGCCGGTCCGCAGGGAGCCGCGTCCGGCCGTCGCACCGCATCCCGCGCCGGCGTACGACCCGCCGCAGGTGCGGTACCGCGACCGCTACGAAGACTGATCCGGGCGGACCGCTACGCGGATCGGCCGACGGTCAGTGGCGCGCCGCGCGCAGCTCGCGCGGCAGGGCGAACACCAATGTCTCGTTGGCCGTGGTCACCGACCGCACGTCGTGGAAACCGTGCTCGTCGAGCAGATCGACGACGCCCTGGACCAGGATCTCGGGCACCGACGCACCCGAGGTGATGCCCACCGTCTCGACGCCCTCGAGCCATGCCGGGTCGACTTCGCGGGCGTAGTCGACCAGGTAGGCCGCACGCGCACCGGCATTGAGCGCCACTTCGACGAGACGCACCGAGTTCGAGGAGTTGCGTGACCCGACGACGATGACGAGGTCGCACTCGGGGGCCATGGCCTTCACCGCGACCTGCCGGTTCTGGGTGGCGTAGCAGATGTCGTCGCTCGGCGGATCCTGCAGCTGCGGGAACTTCTCCCGGAGTCGCTGCACGGTCTGCATCGTCTCGTCCACGCTGAGCGTGGTCTGGGAGAGCCAGATGACCTTCTCCGGGTCACGGATCGTCACAGAATCCACGGCGTCGGGTCCGTCGACGAGCTGGACATGCTCGGGGGCCTCGCCGGCGGTGCCTTCGACCTCTTCGTGGCCCTCGTGGCCGATGAGCAGGATGTCGTAGTCGTCGCGCGCGAACCGCTTGGCTTCCTGGTGGACCTTGGTCACCAAGGGGCAGGTCGCGTCGATGGTGCGGAGTTCACGTTCTGCGGCGGACTGGTGCACTGCCGGTGACACACCGTGTGCCGAGAACACCAGCACCGATCCCGGCGGAACCTCGTCGGTTTCGTCGACGAAGACCACACCACGATCGGCGAGAGTCTCGACGACGTGCCGGTTGTGCACGATTTCCTTGCGGACGTACAGGGGTGCTCCGTACTTGTCGAGGGCCTTCTCGACCGTTTCGACAGCCCTGTCGACACCGGCGCAGTAACCGCGCGGTTCGGCGAGGAGCACTCGTTTGCCCGAGGCCGCGCTATGGGCCGATCGAGTGATCCCGACTTCGAGTGGAACAGACGCAGACATACCACCAGAGTACGGGCCGGGTGATCCCCGGGCCCGGCTCGGCTACCAATCATGCGGTTCATCGGGCAGGCTTGAGGGATGATCCGTCCACCGTTCATGGCACGGGTGGCCGCCGGCATGGCCGTCACCGCCTACGAAGAGACCCTCAAACTGCCGAGTACCGCTGTCTCGCTTCCGATGACGACGGTGAGCCAGATCCTTCAGACGACGATGCGGTTTCAGCAGGTGCTGACGTCGCTGGCGATCAAGGGCGATCATCTTTTCGAATCTCTCGGCGCACGCCCCGAGGAGAACCCGGAGTGGGCGGTGTTCGACGAGTCCGCTCCATCGGACACGAACACCGGCACCGGCGCAGGTACCGGCACGAACGGTGAGGGGTCGGCCACCCCCGGCCGCTTCGCCCTGTATTCGACACCTCCACCGGTTGCCGACGACGAACCAGCCCCCTCCGCCGCCGAGAAGCCCGCGTCCGAGGCGGCGGCACCGGCGCCGAGGAAGCGTGCGGCGAAGAAGGCCGCCGGCAAGTCTGCCGCTGCGAAATCCACCGCCACGAAGACCGCCGCCACCAAGACCGCCGACGTTCCCGAGATCGTCGAGTATCTCGACTACGACTCGCTGACGCTCGCGCAGTTGCGCGCGCGTCTTCGTACCCTCTCGGCCGAGGATCTCACCGCTCTGCTCGACTACGAGACCGCACACGCGGCGCGCGCCCCGTTCATGACGATGCTGTCGAACCGGGTCACGACCGTGCGTGACAAGTGACGGCGGCGCAATCCGCGGCGCGGCCCAATTCTCCGGAGAATCCGTGGCCGGTCCGCACCGTCTCGCAGAAGGTCGCCGGGTGGATCGATCGGCTCGGCACCATCTGGGTCGAAGGCCAGGTCACCCAGATCAATGCGCGCCCGGGCACCCGGACAGCGTTCCTGACCCTGCGCGATGCCTCCGTCGACATGTCGTTGCCGGTGACGTGCTCCCCTCAGTTGCTGCAGGACTCACCGGTGCCGGTCACCGAGGGCAGCCGCGTCATCATGTTCGGCAAGCTCACCTACTGGGCGGGCCGCGGCACCCTGTCGCTTCGGGTCACGGAGATCCGCGCCGTCGGAATCGGTGAACTGCTCGCCCGCATCGAACGGCTGCGGAGTCTGCTGGCAGCCGAGGGACTGTTCGATCCGCGGCTCAAACGGCCGCTGCCGTTCCTCCCCCGGCGCATCGGTCTGATCACGGGCAGGGCCAGCGCCGCCGAACGCGACGTGGTGTCGGTGGCTCAGCGACGCTGGCCCGCGGTACAGATCGACGTACGGCACACCACTGTGCAAGGCCCGACCGCTGTACCGCAGATCCTGGACGCACTCGAGGCGCTGGACGCGGACCCTGCCGTCGACGTGATCATCCTCGCCCGCGGCGGAGGCAGCGTGGAAGATCTGCTGCCCTTCTCCGACGAGGCGCTGTGCCGGGCCATCGTGGCCTGCACGACCCCCGTGGTCAGTGCCATCGGACACGAGCCCGACAGCCCGCTGTCCGATCACGTCGCCGATCTGCGAGCCGCGACACCCACCGACGCGGCCAAGCGTGTGGTCCCCGATGCCGTCGCGGAGCAGATGCTGGTCGACGAACTGCGGGCCCGCTCGGCGTCGGCGCTGCGCAGCTGGGTGCGGCGGGAAGAACACGTGATCGCGCAACTGCGTGACAGACCGGTGCTGGCCGACCCGTTCCGCGCCCTCGATCGCCGGCACGAGGAGATCGACAGGCTGCGGGAGGCCGGGCGGCGCGACATCGGGCGGACGATCGCGATGGCGTCGTCGACGCTCGAACACATGCGCGCCCGCTTGAGCACGCTGGGACCGGCTGCGACCCTGGCACGCGGGTACGCCGTCGTGCAGCGGGTCGTGCCCGGCGGAACCCCCGAGGTGGTGCGTTCGCTGGGCGAGATGCCCATCGGCACCCAGCTCCGGGTGCGGGTGGCCGACGGCGCCGCCCGGGCTGCGGTCATGGGACACGAAAAATGACGAATACGAGAACTGAGGCAAGAACTGTGGACGACGCCAACGCCGACGTGCGGGAATTCGGCTACGAGCGGGCGCGAGACGAACTGGTCGGCGTCGTGAAGATGCTCGAGCAGGGCGGACTCGATCTCGACGAATCCCTTCAGCTGTGGGAGCGCGGCGAAGCGCTCGCCAAGCGCTGCGAGGAGCATCTTGCCGGTGCCCGTGAACGTGTCGAGAGCGCGCTCGCCCACGCGGACGATCTCGACTCGGACGAGGACGCCGACGAGTACGACGAGGAGTAGGCCCGCTCAGGGCACGATCGGCTCGGCCTGACCCGCGGCGGTGGCCAGGGCAGTCAACTCGGCCTCGTCGCCTGATCCGCCGATCAGGATGCGGACATCTCCGAAGTCGGACACCCACAACGGTTCGACGCCTTCGCCGCCGTAGACGACCCATTCGCGTCCGTCGACCTCGCGGAGGTCGGTGACGGCGCGCGAGCCTCCGGCGACGAACGACACGAGTTCGGTCTGGCCCGCGTTCGACTGGGTGAACCTGACGTACCGGCCTGCCGGCGTGATGTACCCGACGGTGCTCGAGTCGCCGCCTTCGGCGCCGGAGATGATGCTGCGGCTACCCGAGTTGGCCTGCCAGTCGTCCGGGACCTCCGGCTGACGGATCGGGAAGCCGAGTTCCTGCGCGTCGTACTGCAGACCTGCATCGACGTCGAACGACGGCACCGGACCGGCGGTCGGCCCACCCGGACTGAACGAGCACTGGCTGGCGATCGCAGCGATGAGAAGACACAGCGCGACCAACGGAATCAGCGACCAGGCCATGTCGCGGGAGTCGTTCAGGATGCGGGGTTTGTCGGATGCCACGCATCCAGTCTGACAGCCCGATGCCGGGCGTGCCGACGCCGCCCGGGTCCGGCAGCCTGCGCGACCGGCGGTGGTGAGACAATCAGGACGCGATACACGTATCGGATCGTGCGGGCGCCGAACGGCGGCCGCCCACGTGCCGGCGCCCCGCGTCGACCGAAAATCTTCAGGAGGCAGTAGCCCATGACGGCCAGCACCCCATCTCGTCGCGAAGCTCCGGACCGCAACCTCGCACTCGAGTTGGTGCGTGTGACAGAAGCAGCGGCGATGGCTGCGGGTCGCTGGGTGGGACGCGGCGACAAGGAAGGCGGCGACGGAGCCGCCGTCGACGCGATGCGCCACATGGTGAGTTCGGTGTCCATGCAGGGCGTCGTCGTGATCGGCGAGGGCGAGAAGGACGAAGCGCCCATGCTCTACAACGGCGAAGAGGTCGGCAACGGCGACGGCCCGGACTGCGATGTCGCGGTCGACCCGATCGACGGCACCACGCTGATGGCGAAGGGCGCGCCGGGCTCGATCGCGGTACTCGCGGTCGCCGAGCGCGGCTCGATGTTCGATCCGTCCGCGGTGTTCTACATGAACAAGATCGCCGTGGGCCCCGAGGCTGCCGATGTGATCGATCTGTCCGCCGGCGTCGCGGAGAACATCCGCCGGGTCGCGAAGGCGAAGAACCGCGCGGTCTCCGACACCACCGTCATCATCCTCGACCGCCCGCGGCACGCCGAGATCATTCGTCAGACCCGGGAAACCGGCGCGCGTATCCGGCTCATCTCCGACGGCGACGTCGCCGGCGCGATCGCGACGGCACGGCCGGACTCCGGCGTCGACATGCTGCTCGGGATCGGCGGTACCCCCGAGGGCATCATCGCCGCGGCGGCGCTCCGCTGCATGGGCGGCGAACTGCACGGGCAGCTTGCTCCGACCGACGACGACGAGCGCCAGAAGGCCCTCGATGCCGGCCACGATCTCGACCGGGTCCTCACGACCCGCGAACTCGTCACGGGCGAGAACATCTTCTTCTGCGCGACCGGCGTGACCGACGGCGACCTGCTCAAGGGCGTGCGCTACTACGGTGGCGGCGCGACCACGCAGTCCATCGTCATGCGAAGCAAGTCCGGCACGGTCCGGATGGTCGAGGCGTACCACCGTCTCGAGAAGCTCGGTGAGTTCTCGTCCATCGACTTCCACGGAGTCGAGGGCGCTGCGCCTCCGATGCCCTGATCTCGTCTGTGGTGCGGGGCGGTTCGACGGAGTGTGTCGTCGTGCCGCCCCGCATCGCGACTGTGCCGGGCATACGGTGGATTCATGACCGACACATCCGAACAGTCTTCCCAGCAGTTCCGCATCGAGCACGACACGATGGGTGAAGTCCGGGTTCCGGTGGATGCCCTGTGGCGGGCCCAGACTCAGCGTGCCGTCGAGAACTTCCCGATTTCGGGTCGCGCACTCGAACCGGCGCAGATCCATGCACTGGGCCTGCTCAAGGGCGCGTGCGCCCAGGTCAACAAGGATCTGGGGTTGCTCGATCCCGCGAAGGCCGACGCGATCATCGCCGCCGCGAACGAGATCGCCGCGGGCAAGCACGACGACCAGTTCCCGATCGACGTGTTCCAGACGGGGTCCGGCACCAGTTCGAACATGAACACCAACGAGGTCATCGCGTCCCTGGCGAACCGGGCCGGGGTGGACGTGCACGCCAACGACGACGTCAACATGTCGCAGTCCTCGAACGACACCTTTCCCACTGCGACGCATGTCGCGGCGACCGAAGCGGTCGTGAAGGATCTGATTCCCGCACTCGAACACCTCCGCGCTGCACTGGCCGCGAAATCCGAGGAGTGGCGCACCGTCGTCAAGTCCGGTCGCACGCACCTGATGGATGCCGTGCCCGTGACACTCGGGCAGGAATTCGGCGGCTACGCCCGCCAGATCGAAGCGGGAATCGAGCGACTCGGAGCGACGTTGCCGCGGCTCGGTGAACTGCCCATCGGCGGTACCGCGGTGGGCACCGGCCTCAACGCACCCGAGGACTTCGGTGTACGTGTGGTCGCGGAACTCGTGAAGGCCACGGGCGTCGAGGCGCTCCGGCCCGCACTCGACAGTTTCGAGGCGCAGGCGGCACGCGACGGACTCGTGGAGGCGTCGGGCGCGCTTCGCACGGTCGCGGTGTCACTTACCAAGATCGCGAACGATGTGCGCTGGATGGGGTCCGGCCCGCTGACCGGTCTGGGAGAAATCCGCCTTCCCGATCTGCAGCCGGGCAGTTCCATCATGCCGGGGAAGGTCAATCCGGTTCTCCCGGAAGCGGTTACGCAGGTGGCCGCGCAGGTGGTCGGCAACGATGCCGCAATCGCGTGGGGCGGTGCGGGTGGCGCGTTCGAACTCAACGTCTACATCCCGGTGATGGCCCGCAACCTGCTCGAGTCGATCCGCCTGCTCGCCAACGTCTCCCGGTTGTTCGCCGACCGCTGCATCGAAGGACTCACCGCCAACGTCGAGCGTCTGCGCACCCTCGCCGAGTCGTCACCGTCGATCGTGACGCCGCTCAACTCCGCGATCGGGTACGAGGAGGCCGCGGCCGTGGCGAAGGAGGCACTGAAGGAAGGCAAAACCATCCGCCAAGCCGTGGTGGACCGCGGCCTGATCGGTGAGAGCCTCAGCGAGGAAGAACTCGACCGCCGCCTCGACGTCCTCGCGATGGCGCGCGTCGAACGCGAGAACTGACCCCGCCGGCGCGGGCGCGCGTCATTCCTGGACGACTTCGGTGGCACCGTCGATGTAGGTGATGTAGCCGAACTGGAAATTGCTGCGGAACCCTCCGGGAACGACTTCCTCGTCGCTGATGGGGAAGCCGAGTACGCCGCCCGCGCCGCCGTCTGCCTCCCACGCGACACGGATCTCGCCCCACACGATGTGGGCATCGGTGTCCGGGCTCCAGGCGATGATGCCGCCGTCGAACTCGGCGACGTAGCCGTCACCGACCTCCTCCTGGTTACCGGTCGCATTGCCGAGCGGACTCTCCGCGCCTCCGACCTCCATGTACTTCGCGAGGATCGGTCCGCTGAGTTCGACCTCCTCGCCGTTCGGTCCGGGCACGGCGCTCGACTGGTCGGCGGCCGGTTCGGACGGTTCGCCGGAACCGGTGCTCTCGGCATCCTCGCCGGCGGTGATCGACTCGACCGCGCTTTGCGCCTGCGACCCGACGCTTTCGGCTGCGGATCCGACGGCACTGGTCGCGCTCCCGACCACGTCCGATGCGGAGTTGTCGTCCCCGCAACCGACGGCTACCAGTCCGACGGCAGCAACTGCCGCAGCGATGGACGCACTTCGTCGTGGAATTCTCATGGCGTCGCTCCTCGAAGGCTCGCAGCCCCGATACTCGGCACTGCCGGAAGTTCGGACTCACACCGAGTTCCAGGGTGCCCGATCCCGACGACGAAATTGGCATTTCTGCTGTTTCGCCACGCGAACCCGGATCAGGACTCACTGCGTCTCGCCTGCCGATAGGATTCGCGGCAGCGAAAGAGGCCGACATGCGAGTTTCACGCCGTCATCGTTCGACCATGGCTGTCACCGTCGTGGTGCTCGTCGCCGCCGGCTGCGCATCCACGAGCACCGACAACACCGAGAGCAGCGAATCGCCGTCACCCGGCGCGCAAGCCTCGGCGACGGCAGATCCCACCCGCAACCTGTCACCACCCCAGGTCGCCGGCGTCGACATCCCGGACGGACAGATCGACGACGCGGTCTCCCAGCTCGGAGATCTGGCCCGAGGGCTCATGGACAGTTCCGGCATCCCGGGTATGGCCGTCGCGGTCGTGCACGGCGGCGAGACCGTCTTCGCAGAGGGTTTCGGAGTACGCCGAGCCGGGTCCGACGAACGGGTGGACGCGGAGACCGTCTTCCAACTCGCCTCGATGTCCAAACCGATCGGTTCGACCGTCGTGGCGCACCAGGTCGCCGAAGGCGTGGTCGCCTGGGACACTCCGGTTGTCGAGCACCTCCCGACATTCACCCTCGCCGACCCGTACGTCGGTTCCCATGTCACCGTCGGGGACCTGTATTCGCACCGCTCCGGCCTTCCCGAGCACGCGGGTGACGACCTCGAAGACATCGGCTACGACCGCGCCGACGTGATCGAACGTCTCCGCTATCTGCCGCTGGCGCCGTATCGAATCACCTACGACTACACCAACTTCGGACTCACCGCCGCTGCCGAATCCGTCGCGGTGGCCTCCGGGGAGGGCTGGGCCGACCTGTCGGAGCAAGTTCTCTACGAACCCCTCGGCATGACGTCGACGAGTTCCCGGTTCGCAGACTTCGCGGCGCGGGAGAATCGCGCCACCGGGCACATCCTCGTCGACGGGGAATATGTGGCCCGCGACGTGCGGGTGCCCGACGAGCAGTCCCCCGCCGGCGGAATCAGCTCGTCGGTCGAGGACGTCGCGAAGTGGCTGACCATGCTTCTCGCGAACGGCGAGTACGAGGGTGGACGCATCGCATCGCCCGCGGCGCTGCAAGCAGCGTTCACACCCCAGTCGACGTCGTCGCCACCCGAGACCCCGGACAGCCGGACGGGATCCTACGGTTACGGATTCGATGTCGGCACGAGCTCCTCCGGTCGGGTGACGCTGAGCCATTCGGGAGCATTCGCATCCGGTGCCGCGACCGTGTTCACCGCGATTCCGTCCGCCGACGTCGCGATCGTCGTCCTGACGAACGCCGCCCCCATCGGGGTGCCGGAGATTCTCGCGGCGGAGTTCGCCGACCTGGTGCAGTTCGGGGAGGTCCGCGAGGACTGGTCCGGCCTGTATACCGACGCGCTGTCGTCCTTCGCGGATCCGGTCGGGTCACTCGTCGGTCAGTCGCCACCGGCCGATCCGGAGCCGCCCAAGCCGCTCGCCGACTACACCGGCGTCTACGACAACGAGTACTTCGGCCCGGCACGGATCGAGGAAAACGACGGTGAGCTGGCATTGGTGATCGGCCCCGACGACCGGACGTACCCGTTGACGCACTGGGACGGCGACGTGTTCACTTTCCCGCTCAGCAACGAGAACGCTCCCGACGGCACGATGTCGAAAGCTGTGTTCACACCGGACGACGTCACATTCGAGTACTGGGACACCAACGGCCTGGGCACATTCCGCAAAGGAGACGCATGAGCGAGGACAGCACCACCATCCCGACTTCGGGTAGCTCCATCGTCACGGTCCAGAGTTTCCTCGACGCGCTGGCGTCGGGGGAACTCGACACCGCGACGGATCTGCTCACCGACGACATCGCATGGCACAACACATCCCTCCCGACCGTGCGCGGCCGCAGCCGGGTACGCGGAATGCTCCACGGAATGGCACGTCCGTGGGTCGGGTTCGAGGTCGTGACCCACCACATCGCGACGGACGGGGACGTCGTCCTCACCGAACGGACCGACATCTTCCGATTGGGGCCGGTCGAGATCGGTTTCTGGGTGTGCGGCACCTTCCATCTGCGCGACGGACGGATCGCCGTGTGGGACGACCACTTCTCCCCCGGCAACATGGCGCTGGGAGCACTCCGCGGGCTCGTCCGTGCTGCGACCGGTCGCCGGGCGGTCGCGGCATAGAATTTCTGCGGTCATCGAACCGGTCGGTGACAGGCCGACAAGGAGCAGTGGCATGACCGACGCCGAGTACACCCCGGGGTTCGCAGCGGGACTCGAGATCCGGCGCGAAGTGATGGGAGACGACTTCGTCGAACGGGCCTTCGACCGCGCTCGCGGCACGGACTCGGAGGAGATGCAGGAGTTCGTCACAGAACACGCGTGGGGCGCGGTGTGGTCGCGGCCCGGTCTGGATCGACGTAGCCGCAGCCTGCTCAACCTCGGCATGCTCATCGCCCTGCGCGCGGAGAACGAGTTGCGCGGGCACGTTCGCGGCGCCCTGCGCAACGGTCTGTCCCGCACCGAGATCGTCGAATCGGTCATCCACTGCAGCGCGTACTGCGGCGCTCCCGCGGGATTGGCCGCGATGCGCGTGGTCCAGGAAGTCCTCGAAGCCGAATTGGGCCCGCTGACCGGCACCGACACCGACACCGACACCGGCGAGACCCGATAGCCGGATGCCCCGTTCCCTCGGCAGGAGGAAACGGGGCATCGGGCCGGTCACGCTGTGCGGCGCGCCGCAGGGCCACCGCACGCCGTCTTCACACTCCCGGCGCGAACTCCTCGAGCATGTCGGTCACGAGGGCCGCAATCGGCGACCGCTCGCTGCGCGTCAAGGTGACGTGCGCGAACAGCGGGTGACCCTTGAGCTTTTCGATGACCGCGGCGACACCGTCGTGCCGTCCCACCCGCAGGTTGTCGCGCTGCGCGACGTCGTGGGTGAGCACGACGCGTGATCCCGCCCCCAGCCGCGACAGCACCGTCAGCAGAACGTTGCGTTCGAGGGACTGGGCCTCGTCCACGATCACGAACGAGTCGTGCAGCGACCTGCCGCGGATGTGCGTCAGGGGAAGCACTTCCAGCATGCCGCGGCTGATGACCTCGTCCATCACCGCAGGGCTCGCGAGACCTTCGAGGGTGTCGAACACCGCCTGACCCCACGGGTTCATCTTCTCCGCTTCCGATCCCGGCAGGTACCCCAACTCCTGGCCGCCCACGGCGTACAGCGGCCGGAACACCACCACCTTGCGGTGCGAGCGACGCTCGAGCACCGCGTCGAGGCCTGCGGTCAGCGCGAGCGCGGACTTCCCGGTGCCCGCCTTGCCGCCGAGCGAGACGATGCCGATGGACTCGTCCAACAGCAGGTCCAGCGCGACCCGCTGTTCCGCGGAACGCCCGTGCAACCCGAATGCCTCCCGGTCGCCGCGCACCAACTGGACCCGCTTGTCCGCCGTCACCCTGCCCAGCGCACTCGACGAACCTCCCAGAAGACGAATTCCCGTGTGGCACGGCACGTCCCGAGCCTCATCGAGATCGACGACGCCCTCGGCGAACAACTCGTCGATCACCGTCCGATCCACGTCGAGTTCGGTCATACCGGTCCACCCCGACGGGACGACGTCCTGCGCGCGGTACTCGTCGGCCGTCAGCCCCACGGCACCGGCCTTGACGCGGAGCGGGATGTCCTTGCTGACCAGCGTCACCTCCCGGCCGTCACCCGCCAGATTGAGCGCGCACGCCAGGATCCGCGAATCGTTGGTGTCGGTGCGGAAGCCCGCGGGCAGGACCGCCTGATCGGTGTGGTTGAGCTCGACGTGCAGGGTTCCGCCGGACTCCCCGATGGGAATCGGCTGGTCGAGCCGGCCGTATCGCTGTCGCAGGTCGTCGAGCAGTCGGAGCGATTCGCGGGCGAACCATCCCAGTTCGTGATGGTGACGTTTCCCCTCGAGTTCGCCGATCACGACGAGTGGAAGCACCACCTCGTGCTCGGCGAACCGGGTGACCGCCCAGGGATCGGAAAGCAACACCGATGTGTCCAGCACGTAGGTACGAACGAGGGGTTTCGTCGCTGGGGACGCACTCGGGCGTTCGGAGCGGGGGGAGACGGAGCGTGTTGCGTTCACGTGAGGCTCCTCGGTCTGCACGGCACCGCGGCAGACGTCGTTCGGTGGGCCGGTAGTCCCTGGTGTCGTCACGACCACGAGAGCCTGGTGCCGGCCCCCTCGCTCGGACTGTGTCAGCCACACGATCAGGGACCTCCCGCGTACCCGGCACCTGCGCCGACTACACCCCCGACGCTAAACCCGACACGCCCCCTCCGCCGGGTAGCGGAGGGGGCGTGTCGATGAAAATTACGTTAACGCGGAACCGGTCAGACGAGCTTCCAGTCTTCGAGTCCCTGGTACAGCGGCAGATCCTGCGCGAGCTTGCTCACGCGAGCCCGCAGCGCATCCTTGTCCGCGTCGCCGACGAGCGTCTGCGCGATGATGTCGGCAACCTCGGTGAACTGCGCGTCGCCGAAGCCCCGGGTCGCGAGCGCGGGGGTTCCGATGCGCAGGCCGGACGTGACCATCGGGGGCCGCGGGTCGAACGGCACGGCGTTCCGGTTGACGGTGATGCCGACCTCGTGGAGGAGGTCCTCACCCTGCTGGCCGTCGAGCTGCGAGTTCCGCAGGTCCACGAGCACCAGATGCACGTCGGTGCCTCCGGTGAGCACGGAGATGCCCTTGTCGGCGACGTCGGGCTGCGACAGGCGGTCGGCCAGGATCCGCGCGCCGGACAGGGTGCGCTGCTGGCGGTCCTTGAACTCGTCGCTCGCGGCGATCTTCAAGGAGACGGCCTTCGCGGCGATGGCGTGCATGAGCGGTCCGCCCTGCTGGCCGGGGAACACCGCGGAGTTGAGCTTCTTGGCCCACTCCTTCTTTGCGAGGATCAGGCCCGAGCGCGGACCGCCGAGCGTCTTGTGCACGGTCGTGGAGACGACGTCCGCGTAGGGCACGGGCGACGGGTGCAGGCCTGCGGCGACCAGTCCCGCGAAGTGCGCCATGTCCACCCACAGGTAGGCACCGACTTCGTCGGCGATCGCGCGGAACGCGGCGAAGTCTTCGTGGCGGGGGTAGGCGGACCAGCCGGCGACGATGACCTTCGGCTTTTCGCGCAGGGCGATGTCGCGCACCTCGTCCATGTCGATGCGGTGGTCTTCCTTGCTGACCCCGTAGGACGCGACGTCGTACAGCTTGCCGGAGAAGTTCAGCTTCATGCCGTGCGTGAGGTGACCGCCGTGCGCGAGGTCGAGCCCGAGCAGCTTCTCTCCGGGGGTCATCAGGGCCATGAGCACCGCGGCGTTGGCCTGGGCGCCCGAGTGGGGCTGCACGTTGGCGAATTCCGCACCGAAGAGTTCCTTGGCGCGGTTGCGGGCGAGGTCTTCGATGATGTCGACGTTCTCGCAGCCACCGTAATAGCGCCGGCCGGGGTAGCCCTCGGCGTACTTGTTGGTCAGGACGCTGCCCTGAGCCTGCAGGACGGCGCGCGGCACGAAGTTCTCCGACGCGATCATCTCGAGGGTGTCGCGCTGGCGCGACAACTCCCCTGCCATGGCCTCGGCGACCTCGGGATCGAGGTCGGCGAGTGCGGCGGTGTTCATGTCGTTGCCGGGCACAGCGGTCATCGAGAATTCTCCAAGCGAAGGGCGGCAGGATACGTATTCCAGTCTACGAACCCCGTCGACCCCGCCGGACGGCGGACCCCGGTCGAGACGCAGGTCACCGCAGGCTGCTGGGCACGAGAGGTTCGTCGAGAAGCCGGCGGAACCGCTCGGCACGGTCCGCTCCGGCAGGTGCCCGGTCGAGCCACCCGCCGAGCAGGCGGTATCCCTCGACATACGTACTGATGTAGGCACGCCACAACGGAGAAGACAGGAATCGCAGCGCCTGCCGGGCACGTTGCGGGCTCGACAGCGACCAGCGCTCGAGGAATCCGGCGACCTCGTCGGCGTCGCGTCCACGGTCGTGCAGGAGAAGCGCCGCGTCCTGCCGCACCGACAGCAGGCCCGCCGACGCGTCGTGCAGCTGTTCCGCGAGTTCGCCGTCGAACCGGAGTCCGAGATCGGCGTAGATGTCCTGCGCCCACTTGCCCCAGCCCGGTCCGACGATCGCGTCGAGCGCGAGGTCGGCGAGACCTTCGGCCATCAGGCACTGAGGGGTGTTGACGAGGAACAGCGTCTGCTCGGCCTGGCCGGCCGCGACGAGTCCGGCCTCCTTGCGGCAGTGCTCGGTGTGGTGCCCCGGGTACGACTCGTGGGCGATCAGGTGCGGCAGGTGCGGCATATGTTGCTCGAGGTCGGAGTTGATCGCCACCCGCGATCGGTAGTCGCCGAGGTAGTAGTTGAATCCCGACCACGGCTTGTCACCGACGACCTCGTACTCGACTCGTTCGGTGTCGGGCAGGGGATACACCGCGCGCACCTTCTCGCGCAGCGCACCGGAGAAAGCCTCCACACACTCTGCGAGGCGATCGGCGGGCACCACCTCGGATGCGCGGTGTGCCTGGAGACGTTCGGCCAGCGGCCCCGGGCCGGGGAGAAGGGCGTCGAGGCGCCGGTGCGCGTCGCGATAGTCGTCCTCGTTGCCGGGGGCGATCCGCACGTCGAAGTACGCCTCGACTTCGTCGACGAATCCGATGTCCTCACCTGCGAACTTGCGGGCGGAACACTCCATCGCGCGCAGGTGCACCTCGAGAAATCGGGTGCGCTCCTCCGGCAACGATGCCGACGGAAGTTCCTCGCGCAGACGACGTGCCGTGTGGGATAGGTCACGAGGATCGGGCTGGGGGGCGTTCTCGATCCGCCGGCGCAGTTCCGGATTCCCGGTATACGCATCGACGAATCCCTCCTCGAGGCGGTCGAAAGACAGCCCGAGCAGCAGGTATTCGGTAACGACGTCGTCCGTTCGCATAACGTGCAACCCTAGTCCCCCACTCGTCCTCCGGAGGCGGTCCGGGGCGCACGACGGGACCCCGACGAGGCATCGCGCTGTGTCTGCGAGCACAATTCGTTCCATGGACATGCATCGCCGCTCCTGCTCTGTGGGAGGTGCCGACGAGTCACCCGTCGTCGAGGGACGGTGCCGATGGCTCGCCTGAGCGAACCCAGCCCCTACATCGAGTTCGATCGGAAGCAGTGGCGCACACTGCGGAAGTCGACGCCGCTCGTCCTCACCGAGGACGAATTGATCGGGCTCCGGGGACTCGGCGAGCAGATCGACCTCGCCGAGGTCGCGGAGGTGTATCTGCCCCTCGCCCGCCTGATCCATCTGCAGGTGGCCGCGCGTCAGCGGCTGTTCGCCGCGACCGCCACCTTCCTCGGAGAGAAGCACCCGGACCAGCAGGTGCCCTTCGTGATCGGTGTTGCGGGATCGGTCGCGGTGGGCAAGTCCACCACCGCGCGCGTGCTGCAGGCGCTGCTCGCGCGCTGGGAACACCATCCGCGGGTGGACCTGGTGACCACCGACGGATTCCTGTATTCGTCGAAAGAACTGATGCGGCGCAACATCATGCACCGCAAGGGCTTTCCCGAGAGCTACGACCGGCGCAAACTCCTTCGGTTCGTCACCGAGGTCAAATCCGGTGCCGAGGAAGTCACGGCGCCGATCTACTCACACATCTCGTACGACATCATTCCCGGCCAGTACCACATCGTCCGGCAGCCCGACATCCTCATCATCGAGGGCCTCAACGTGCTGCAGACCGGGCCCCGGCTGATGGTCTCCGACCTCTTCGACTTCTCGATCTATGTCGACGCCCGCCTCGAAGACATCGAACAGTGGTACGTAGAGCGGTTTCTCGCGCTCCGGAAGACGTCGTTCGCCGATCCCCAGGCGCACTTCCACCACTACGCGAACTTCTCCGATCGCGATGCGATCAGCGCCGCGAAAGAGATCTGGCACTCGATCAATCTGCCGAACCTGGTGGAGAACATTCTGCCGACCCGTCCCCGCGCGACACTGGTGCTGCGCAAGGATTCCGACCACTCGATCAACAGGCTGCGACTGCGCAAGCTGTGACGGCCGCGGGCCGCGGACTCAGATGCCGAAACGCCTGTGCCGGGCCGCGTAGTCGCGCAGTGCGCGAAGGAAATCGACGCGCCGGAACTCCGGCCAGTACGCCTCGGTGAACCAGATCTCGGAATAGGCGCTCTGCCACAGCAGGAAGCCCGAGAGGCGCTGCTCCCCCGAGGTGCGGATGACGAGATCGGGATCGGGTTGCCCGGAGGTGTAGAGGTGGTCGTCGACAGCTTCGACGGTCACCGATTCGATGAGGTCGGTGCCGGTGAGACCCTCTGCATTCTTCGTGCGCAGCAGAGACTGCACTGCGTCCACGATCTCCTGCCGGCCGCCGTATCCGACGGCCACGTTGACATGCGTCCCGGTACGCCCGGCGGTACCGGCGGCCGCGTCGCGAAGCCTCTTCGCGTGGTCCTCCGGCAGCAGATCGGGCGCGCCGACGATCTTCACGCTCCAGTTCTGGCCCGGCGCCGAGATCTCCTCGACGACGTCGGCGATGATTTCCAGAAGGACGTCGAGCTCTTCCGGGTCGCGGCGCAGGTTCTCGGTCGAGAGCAGGTAGATCGTCGCCGTGTCGATCCCGGCCGCGTCACACCAGCCGAGTAGTTCGGCGATCTTCTTCGCGCCCTCGCGATGACCGTGGCTGACATCGGTGAACCCGTTCTCCCGTGCCCACCGGCGGTTCCCGTCGCACATCACCGCGACATGACACGGGCGCTGTGCGCCCTCCAGTTGCCTGAGCAACCGGCGCTCGTAGAGTCGGTACAACACGCCTCGAGCGCTCACCCCGTCATCACCACGTGGGTCACATTACGCCCACCCGAGTGACGGGTCGCGGCGGTGGTCACACTGCCGGTCGCGACGCTTCCACAGGCGGTATCGTGACCTCGAACTCGACCTACGGCACCGTAGGTTACCTGCGAGTCGAGAAGGTGGGGCGTCCTCATGACGGCTTTCGGCATCGAAGAACTGCCGGTCAAACCCCGTATGCGGGGATGGATTCACCTGTGGGCTTTCACGATCGCCGTGGTCGCAGGGATCACCCTCGCCCTCGCGTCGGTCTTCCTCGCCGATCGGCCGGACGCGGTGTGGCCGACCGCGATCTACAGCGCGACGGTCTGCGGCGTCTTCGGAGTGAGCGCGCTCTATCACCGGGTCCATTGGACCGATCCCGGCGCGCGCATGTGGATGAAGCGAGCCGACCACTCGATGATCTTCGTCTTCATCGCCGGGAGTTACACGCCGTTCGCCGTGCTGGCGTTGCCCGCCGAGACCGGCCGGACCCTCCTCGTCGTGGTGTGGGCGGGAGCGCTCGCGGGCGTGGCACTGAAGATGCTCTGGCCCACCGCGCCCCGATGGGTCGGCGTTCCCCTCTACCTGCTGCTCGGCTGGGCCATCGTGCCGGTCGCGGGCGACCTGGTCGACGAGGCGGGACTGGTGCCGATGCTGCTCCTGCTGGCAGGCGGTCTGCTCTACAGCGCAGGAGCCGTTCTCTATGCGACGAAATGGCCGGATCCCTGGCCCTCGACGTTCGGGTATCACGAGTTCTTCCATGCCGCGACGGTGCTCGCCGCGCTCTGTCATGCCGTCGCGGTGTGGCTCGTCGTGTTCGGCTGAGCGCTCTCGCTGGGCTCACGTGTCACATCTCACAGCAGGCGCCCCACAAGTCACAGATTTGTACACTCGCGAACGATGTCTATGCCGAACCTGCCCGGCTGGAGCCTGGCCTTCGAACTGACCGAGACCAACCGTGAGTGGCTCATCGAACGCCCGTTGGCGATCGCAAGCTATATCGTCGCGGCGATCGTGCTCCGATTCGTGTTGCACCGCCTGATCGACCGGATGACCAAGCCTCGCGACCCCTCGAAGGGGCCACGGCTCTCGATCCTCAAGCCGCTGCAGCAACGCGCAGGCAAGGCCGTCGGCGACCCGCACGCGCGCGAACGCCGGACGCAGCGCGCGCAGACCATCGGCTCGGTCTTCAAATCGGGTGTGTCGATCATCGTGCTGGTCTGGGCAGTGTTGCAGACGCTCGACAGTCTCGGCTTCAACGTCGCACCGTTCATCGCCTCCGCCGGCATCGCGGGCGTTGCGCTCGGTTTCGGTGCACAGAACCTGGTCCGCGACTTCATCTCCGGAATGTTCATGCTTCTCGAGGACCAGTACGGCGTGGGCGACGTGGTGGACGTGGGCGACGCCGTGGGCACGGTGGAATCGGTGGGTCTGCGTGTGACCACGATCCGCGACATCGACGGCACCCTGTGGTTCTGCCGCAACGGCGAAATCCTCAGGGTCGGCAACATGAGCCAGGGACACGCGGTCGCCGTGGTCGACATCCCGATCGCGCCGACGGCCAACGTGCACCGGGCCTGTCAGGTGGCGCTGCGTGCGGTGCTCGACCGGGTCGAGGGCGACGACATCGTGGCCGACGTGCTCGACAAGCCCGAATTGCTCGGGGTCAACTCTGTGAGCGCCGGTGTCGTGACGCTGCGGCTGACGGTGCGGGTGCGTGCCGGCAAGCAGTGGGGCGTACGTCGCTCGCTCACCCGTGCCGTACTCGAGGCGTTCGATAAGGAGGACATCGACTCGGCGTCGGTGATGCTCACGCCCGCACACACCTGACCGGCGACGCGCGGGTGCGCATCGCCGGCCGGGGTGGGACAACCGGGGTCAGGCGTCGACGGCCTGCTTCCGTGCGGCCGACCGCGCCCGCACGGCGTCGATCACGACGACGCACACAAGCGAGGCCGCACCCCAGATGGCGAAGGTGACGAGGTGGCTTCCGACCGTGTCGCCGCCGAAGTAGAGAATCGACCGGACGGACTCCACGGCGGCCGGCATCGGCAGCACCGCGTGCAGCGTCGTGAAGATCTCCGGCGTCATGTACACCGACAGCGCACCGTTGGACGCGGGGACACCCAGGAACATGAGGATGGCTACCGCCGGGAGCACCGCCAGCAGCCCGAACAGTCGAGCCGGAACCGCGGTGAACAGCGCCGTCGAGAAGATCGCGACGATACCCGTGGCGAACAGCTGCCAGAAGTGGCCGTCGACGGCTCCCACGATCGGGTCGGCAATGACCCAGATGACAGTCGACATGAACACCGACCACCCGGCGGCGATGGGCAGAAGCCGACGCAGGCGCATCGCGGCGGGCTGCGCGCTGCTCGCCACCACGACGAGCATGAACCCGGACATGATCCAGCCCATCGCGACGTAGAGCGTCACCGTCCCCATGGAGTCGGCACCCGGCAGCGGCGCGAGGTTTTCGACGGTGAGCGGCATCTGGGAACCGGCGGCCACCTGACCGAAGACCGTCGTCACGACCTGCTGCTGACTCACACCCGCGGCTTCGTTGGTGACGAGGGTCGCGGTGGGCGACGTCGCGGACGGGAGGACGTAGGCGGCGACGGCCGTCCGGTCCTGGACGGCGGCGCGTGCCGCGTCCACCGAGTCGGATGCCTCCAGGGCGAACAGGCCGGTCATGTTCTCTTCCAGACCCGCAACCACCTGCTCGGCCTGCTCGGTGGTCGCGGCCACCACCGTGACGGGCATGTCGCGCGGAGCCGGCTGGTACATCGCACCCAGCATGAACGAGAGCATCATCACGACCATGCCCAGCGGGAAGAACGCCAGCGTCACATAGCGGACGCGGTTGCTGGCCGGACGCGGTCCGGCGGTCAGCGACGGCAGCGTGATCTCGGGGTCGCCCGCGTCAGGGTTGCGACGACGCTTCAGCGCGTCGACGCCCACGGTCGCGACGAGCGCGAGTAGGGCTCCGACGGCGAGTACCAGCAAGTGACCGCCGAGGCCGTCACCTCCGAAGTACAGGACCGAACGCAGCGCTTCACCGGTGGCCGCGGTCGGCAGGAAACCGTGCAGCGTCGCGTACAGCCCCGGCAGCGCATGCACCGACATGCCCATGTTGGATGCCGGAACGCCGAGGACCATCAGGAACAACATGCCGGCGATGACGGCCATCGGTCCGAGGATGCGGGTGAGGAACAACTGCACCGCACCGACCGCGAAGACGGACAGCCACGAGATGCCCAGGACTGCGGCGGTGTTGCCCTCGACCGCGCCGAGGACCGGGCCGGCCACGAGCCACACGAGGAAGGCGATGAGGGCGGACCATCCCGCCAGCAACGGGACCACACGTCGGATCCGCAGGAGTTCCGGAGAGTTCGACAGCATGACGCTCAACGGCATGTAGCCCGCGAGCATGAGTGCGGTGGCCATGAACATCGCCGCCAGTCCGGCGGTGTCGTGCGCAGGCAGCGGGGCGAGATCCTCCACCACGAGATCGAGGCCCTGTCCCAGCACCGGCGGTGCGAGCAGGCCGCTGACCATGGAGGACTGCGAGGCACCGGCGGCACCGGCCGTGTACACCGTCGCGGTGCCGTTCTCGGCGAGTGCCACCGCGCCCGACACCTCGCGGGCCAGAACGAGATCGCGAGCGGCGTCGGCGCCGGAGACGACACGGACGTCCACAGCGTCGGGGTCGGCGTCCTCGAGGGCGCGAGCGAACTGCTCCGCTTGCTGGGCCGGCCCGGCCACCGCGATCGGCATGTTGTTGGGGGCAGGCGAGTGCATCGCGGCCAGGTAGCCCGTGATCATCATCGAGACCATCACGAACGGCAGCAGGATCATCGCGACGTAGCGGCCGATGTGTTCCTTGCGAGCACGTGCGAGGTCGGCCTCGTCGGCGTCACCTCCCGGCGGGCCGTTCTTCTCGGGCGCGAGTGTGTCGGTCAATTCGTATCTCCTCGGGTGTCCGGGCTGACGCGGCTCCCGGTGTGCTCCAGAAATACGCTGCCCGACTTAAAAAGTTACGCGGCATGTCTTAAACTCGACAAGCCGAACGTTGGTGACCTTCGTCCCATCGGCACTGGGCACACTGGTGACCCGACACAGAAAGGCGGCGGCAACGACCGTGGGCACATACGGCGACCAGGCACGACAGGCGCTCCTCGATTCGGCCGAGGAACTCTTCGCCACGTTCGGAGTGGACGCGGTGTCGAACCGGCGCATCGCCGAGCACGCCGGCAACGCGAACCATTCCGCCGTCAGCTACCACTTCGGCAGTCGCGATGCTCTCGTGCGCGCGACGATGATGCGGTATTCGGAGGACGCGCGACGTCGGCGGCGGGAACTCGTCGAGTTGCTCGGTCCGGAGCCGGGACTACGAGACCTGTTGAGCTGCCTCATCGTTCCGTTGACGGACCAGCTGGCTTCGCTTCCCGCCCCGAGTTGGCGAGCGCGATTTCTCCGGCAACTGCGTACGGTGCCCTCCATGGTCGCGACCGTGGCCGCGAACACCACGGCGGACCCGGACATCGTCCACCTCATCGGCCGGGCGCGCGCGACCGTGTCGGATCTTCCCGCGTCGGTCATCACCGGCCGGTCGTGGCTTCTCGGGCACATGGTGATCGACGCGTGCGCCGAGTACGAAGAACGTCTCGAGCGCGAATCCCTCGAGCCGAACTGGACCGGCTTCGCCTACTTCCTCGTCGACGCGTGCGCGGGCATGCTCGAGGCACCCGTGACCAGCGAAGGCGACTTCCTCGGCTCCCGAGCCGAGTCCACCTGGGCATGACGAGCGCGTCGCGCGTCGTTCACGAGGCCGCGAGTACGTCCAGGAGATCGGGCACCGACGTCACCGGACGGTCGCACACGAACCCCCGGCACACGTAGGCGGTGGGTACGCCGTCGACGAGCGGCCTGTCCACGAGCAGCGGTGACGAGCCCGGATCACCGCCCACGACGATCGCGCCACCGGGTGCGGCGTGCCGTGCGGCCTGCAGGAGGTCGCCGCCGCCGGCGACGGCGATCTGGAGAGGCCCTCGAACGGCCGCCTCCGCCACGGTCAGCCAATGGCCCGCCGACCGGGGGGCACGCTCGAGCAGTATCGACGCGGCGGCCAGGGACGCATGGGCAGCGGTGGCGTACCGGCCGTCACCGTCCTCGAGTGCCGACATCGACAGCAACGCCTCGGCGATCAGCGACGCGCCCGCCGGAGTCGCGCCGTCCATCGGATCTCGCGGCCGCGCGACGAGTGTCGTGGCGTCGTGTGCGGTGTCGAACCAGCTACCCGATTTCTCCTGGTCGGCGAAGGCGGCCAGAGCAGTATCGGCGAGCCCGCGGGCGGGAGCGAGCCAGCTCGCATCGCCGGTTGCCTGGTGCAGCGCGACGAGCGCGGTGACGAATGCTCCGTAATCCTCGAGCACCCCGGCAGGCTCACCCACCACCCCACCGAGCGATGCCCGTCGCAGACGGCCGTCCACCAGGTGCCGGTCCAGCAGCGTCCGGGCGCACGTCGCGGCGGCCTCGATCCACTCGGTGACGCCGAAGGCCACTCCCGCCTCGGCGAGCGCGGTGACGGCGAAACCGTTCCAGACGGTGACGACCTTGTCGTCGCGGGCTGGTTGCGGCCTGGTCTGCCTCGACAGGAACAGCCGTTCGCGCACCCGCGCGAACCGCTCCGCGTCGTCGGGATCGTCGCGCAACTGCAGCACGGAGGTGCCGGCTTCGAAGGTTCCCTCCCGAGTCACGGAGAAGACGTGCGCCGCCCAGGCGCCGTCGTCCGGCCCGAGCACCTCGGCGAGCTGCGCGGGTGCCCACGCGTAGGTGAGGCCTTCGATGCCGTCGGTGTCGGCGTCGAGCGCCGAGGCGAAGCCGCCTTCGGCGGTCAGCAGGTCGCGCAGGAGAAAGGTGGCGGTCTCCTCCGCTACCCGCCGGAAGAGCACCGCACCGGTAACCCGGGCGAGATGGGCGTAGAACCGCAGCAGCAGCGCGTTGTCGTAGAGCATCTTCTCGAAGTGCGGCACCACCCAGCCGGCGTCGACGCTGTAGCGCGCGAATCCGCCCCCGAGCTGGTCGTAGATACCGCCGCGCGCCATCGCCTCCGCGGTACGGGAGACGAGATCGAGCGTGTCGGTGCGGCGCGTGCGCTCGTACCCGCGCAGGAGACCTTCGAGCAGATTCGACGGCGGAAACTTCGGCGCTCCCCCGAATCCGCCGTGTTCGCGGTCCTCGTCACGCGCGACCGCCGACACGGCGGCGTCGAGCAGTGCGGCGTCGACTCTGCCCGCGCCGGGCGGCAGTCCACCGCTGCTGCGCTGCAACTCCCCGACGATCGCGGCCGCGGCCTTTCCGACGTCGTCGCGTCGCTGGTGCCACGTGTCGGTGATCGCGTGGAGCAGCTGCTGGAAGGACGGCATCCCCCCGCGCGGCGTGCTCGGGTAGTAGGTGCCGCAATAGAACGGCGCACCGTCGGGAGTGAGAAAGCACGTCATCGGCCATCCGCCCTGCCCGGTGGTCGCGACGGTCGCGTTCATGTAGATCGCGTCGAGGTCGGGGCGTTCCTCCCGGTCGACCTTGATGCACACGAAGTGCTCGTTCATGACCGCAGCGGTCGCCTCGTCCTCGAAGGACTCGTGCGCCATGACGTGACACCAGTGGCACGCGGCGTAGCCGATGGACAGGAGTATCGGCACGTCGCGCTCACGCGCCTCCGCGAGTGCTGCCTCGCCCCACTCGTGCCAGTCGACCGGGTTACCGGCGTGCTGCCGCAGGTAGGGACTCAGTGAATCCGCAAGGAGATTCGCCATTCCCCCACGTTACGTCGAAGCGCGGGCGACGACGTCAGTTCGACGCGGTGGGAGGCGTGCGCTCCGGATCCGCCGGCGACTCCGTCTTTCCGAGCTCGACGGCGGTGGCTCCCGTCGTGGTGGACGGAGATGCCGCATCGCCGGCCTGCACGACGCCCGGCAGGGTGCCGTCGTCCACCAGCTGGTCGGGCTCGGGATTCTCCGGCTCGAAGGTCTCGGGCAGCTTGCCGAGACGCTTGTTCATGTTCCAGATCAGTAGGGCCGTCGCGATCAGCAGCACCACGACCAGCGCGAGACCGAAAGGCGACGCCTTGCCGAACTCGGGACCGGTCGGGTCCTGTGCCAGGACCGCGACCGCCAGCGTGTCTACCGTCATTTCACCCGTCCGTCCTCGATGCCCGCGAACAGATCCGTCTCGGGAATCTGCGTGACCACGCGGGTCTTGGCCAACTCGAACTCCTCCGTCGGCCAGACCTTCTGCTGGATGTCCAACGGCACCGCGAAGAAGGAGCCGTTGGGATCGATCTGCGTGGCGTGTGCCCGCAGCGCATCGTCACGCTGCGGGAAGTAGTCACCACAGGTTATCTGGGTTGTCACCCGGGCCATGAGGTCGCCCTGCTCGGTCTTCCACCGGCTGAGCCATTCGTCCATCGGGAACTTCTCGCCGCGACGCACGTACTCGTCGCGGAAGAGCTCGATCCGCTTGCGGATGAAGCCGTGCGAGTAGTAGAGCTTGGCCACTTCCCACGGCTCACCGAGTTCGGGATGGAACTCGGGGTCCGCTGCGGCGTCGAACGCGGCGACCGACACCTCGTGGCACCGGATGTGGTCCGGGTGCGGGTAGCCGCCGTTCTCGTCGTAGGTGGTCATCACGTGGGGCCGGAACTCGCGGATTACCTTGACGAGCCTGCGTACCGGTTCGTCGAGCGGGATCGCCGCGAAGCTGCCTTCGGGCACCGGGGGCTTGGGGTCTCCCTCGGGCAGCCCGGAGTCGACGAAGCCGAGCCAGAGTTGCTGAACGCCCAGGATGCGGGCGGCTTCGGCCATCTCCTCGCGTCGCACTTCGCTCATCCGGTCGCGGACGCCCGCGACGTCCATCGCCGGATTGAGGATGTCACCGCGTTCGCCGCCAGTGAGCGTGACGACGAGAACATCGTGACCCTCTGCCGCATAACGCGCCATCGTGGCCGCACCCTTGCTCGACTCGTCATCGGGATGGGCATGCACGGCCATGAGCCGTAGTCCGCTCACGTGTTTTCCTCCACCTCACGTCTTGTGCATGGTCGTGACCGCACCGGCGACCGCCTCGCGGGCCGTTCGGGTCCTTCCCCTATAGTTCCACCTGATAATCCCTCCGTCAGCCGTGACCCCGCGGCACCGCCCGCCCGCCTGCACGGGCTCGAAGGCAAAGTGATGAGCAACACCACCACGACCGACCGTTACCCCTCCGATCGCTACCCCTCGAAGAAGGGGTCGATGCGGGGCAGACGCTGGGGCTTCACCGCGGCGGGTCTCGTCGCGGGCCTGCTGCTCGCGTTCGTGTTGTTCCAGAACAACTCGGCGCCGATCGAGTCGGAGATCGTGGCGTTCGATGTCGTCGACGATCACGCCATCGACGTGCAACTCAAGGTCACCCGCGACGATCCCACGCAAGACGCGGTGTGCGTCATCCGCGCGCGGTCGAAAGACGGCAGCGAGACGGGCCGGCGCGAGGTTCTGATCCCCGCATCCGATTCCCCCACCGTCGTCCTCACGTCGCGGATCACCACCACGCAACGCCCCGGAATGGCCGACGAGTACGGCTGCAGCACGGACGCCCCGGACTACCTGCGCGCGCCCTGAGTTTCATCGCTCTCAGCAGCGGTTTTCCCGGCACCTCACCGCGATGGTGCTAGAATATCGGGATACACGGTTCCACCCATTGGGGCCGTGTATTGCTGCATAGAAGCACAGTGCGGCCCTGCTCACCTGCATACCAGGGGGGATTGCGGGGGTCGTGCTCGTAGTCGTTGCACGTGCACGACTTGTCCACGGAGCCGGGGGCTCCAACCCGAAGGAAGTGATCGAGATGACCGAGACCCAGGTGACCTGGCTGACCCAGGAGTCGTACGACCGACTCAAGGCCGAACTTGACCAGCTCATCGCCAATCGTCCCGTCATCGCGGCCGAGATCAACGAGCGTCGCGAAGAGGGTGACCTCAAGGAGAACGGCGGCTACCACGCGGCGCGCGAAGAGCAAGGCCAGCAGGAAGCCCGCATCCGTCAGCTCCAGGAGTTGCTCAGCGCCGCCAAGGTGGGAGTGGCACCGACTCAGTCCGGTGTCGCACTCCCCGGTTCGGTCGTCACCGTCTACTACGACGGGGACGAGACCGACACGGAAACGTTCCTGATCGCGACGCGCGAAGAAGGCGCCCGCAACGGCGACCTCGAGACCTACTCCCCCGGTTCGCCCATCGGTGGCGCGCTGATCTCGGCCAAGGTCGGCGAGACCCGCGAGTACACGCTGCCCAACGGCAACACCATGAAGGTGACGCTCGTCAGCGCGGAGCCGTACCAGGGCTGATCCCTGAGTCGCACAAAAAGGACCAGGCCGGATTTTCCGGCCTGGTCCTTGTCGTTTCCGGCGAACTGCCGACTCTCAGATGATGCGGCGTGCCTTCATATCCGGGAAGACCGCGCCGACGCGGACGACGTCTCCGGTGGTGGGTGCGTGCACCATCTGTCCTCCACCGATGTAGATCGCCACGTGTCCCGGACCGCCTGCCTGCCAGTTTCCGAACAGCAGGTCGCCCGGCTGCGCGAGTTGGAGCGGAATCTCGGTGCCGACGCGCCACTGCGTCTCGGATGTACGCGGGAGCGTCATTCCGGTCGCCGCGAACACCGCGTGCGACGTCAGTCCCGAGCAGTCGAACCCGCCGCCCGACGGGCCGTGGATGTTGCCGCCGCCCCAGACGTACGGAAGGCCGAGGAACTTGAACGCGAGGTCGACGATGCGATTGCCGGTGTCGGTCGAGCCACCGATCCCCAGCCCCAGGAACGGCGAGAGCATGCGCGCGAAGACCGGTTCCGACGCGCGGATCTTCGCGACGTAGGGCTTGGTCTGATTCTCGTAGTCGGGATGCCCGGACGGCATACCCCCGGATCGGCGCACGGCGCCGACTCCCGCGTTGTAGGCGGCGAGCGTCAAGTCGAGGGTGTCGCCCTGGACGAGTCCGCGCCGCTTCCAGTCGTCGATGAGCTTGTAGTTGTCGCAGAGCAGGTTGCCCGAGGCCATCACGGGATCGGCGATGCCGAGAATGTCGGCTCTGCCGTCGCCGTCGACATCTTTGCCGTATTGATCCCAGGTTCCGGGCATGAACTGCCCGGGCCCCTTGGCGCCCACCGGTGAGACGGGTGCGGTGGACCCGTACCGGAATCCGTTCTCCGCAGAGTAGAGCGCGGCCAGCACCGGTGCGGTGACACCGTCACAGAGCGCCCCGGCCTTCTTCAGCCACGGAGCGAATACCGCGACCGCGCCGATCGGGGCGAGCGTCGTGCCGGGGAGGGTCGCCGGCATCGACGGGAGGGTGACCCCGCCGCCACCTCCGGGAGCCGCGGATCCCGTGCCCGGACCGGGATTCGGCGCGAGAGGCGGAGGCGGAAGGGACGGTGTCACTCCGAACGGCGTCGGCCGAGCGGCAGGCGGTGCCGGTACGAGTGGCGGCGCGGGTTCCAGTGCGGCTGCCGCCTCGGCGGGAAGGTGCGGCTCGATGGCCTCCGCGACCGACTGCGTTGCGTCTGCGACGGCCTGTTGCGCACTCTCCTGCACCGGCTCGGGCAGCGCGGCCACCAAGTCCTGAACACCTGTATCCGTTGCCGGAGCCGCAGCTTCGAAAGACTCGATTACCTGTGTGGCCTGGTCCTTTACTTCCGCTGGTATGTCGGCTCCCTGCACGAGTGCGCTTGCTGCCGTGGCCACCGCCACGATGACCGCAGACGGGTCGACTGACATCCACAACCCCCACATCCCGATGACCGAACACCCTCACCGTACTTGTGACGCCCGTCACCGGTACGAATACTGCTACTTCATATCACATATATTCGAGAACAGGTTTCAGTTTTGGGGCTGGTGAGATCACTGGGACGGGAGCGCTGAAAGTTACTCGTCCACGGAGGCGAAAAAGTCGGCCGCGTCGGCCCCGGTGAGGGCCTCGACGAGGTCCACCGCGTCCACCGGATCGTCGCCGAGCATCTCGAGCAGCACCTCGCGCTGCTCTTCCGTGACCACCTCCGCGCCGCCCGGCATCACGTGCAACTCGCCGGCAGGAAGGACCCGCGCGCACAGCAGCGTCCCGGCCGGGAGTTCGCCCGTGATCGTCGGCACGTGGACCTCGGTTACGGTGTCGCTCCGGGCATCTCGCAAGGCCATGCCCTCGCCTGGACGGACGTCGAGCACCTCGAACACCGACCGCGCGACACCGGTCCATCGCCGCGCCAGCTCCGCCTCGTCCTCGGGAAGAAGCACACCCCGGCGCTCGACGAAGTCCGCGAAAGCTCCCGCCTCGTGGAGGAGTACGTCGTCGACCAACGGGTCGTGGACGGCATCGGCGACCGCGTCGTCGTCTCCGTATCCGGCGCGCGCCTCCGCCAGCGCGACCCGCTCGTCGGCCCACGACGGATCGAGCGCGTGCATGGTCGCCTTGACGTACAGCCATTCCGCCCGCTCCGAGAGCGGATGATCCGCCTTGCCGAGATGGCACACCTTGTACTTCCGGCCCGACCCGCACCAGCACCGGTCGTTGCGCCCCAGGCCTGGTCGCTCGACAGGCTGAAAGTGCTGGAGCACGTCGTAGAGCGGATGCTCGTCCCCGCCCGGAATCCGGGAGAGCAGCGACAGGCCGCGTACCGCGTCCCCCCGATCCGACGCATAGCGAGCCAGATCGAACAACGCGAGGTCGAACTCGCCACCCTCGTCGGCGGACTTCTCGTACAGTCGCTCGGCGTCCGTGATCCGGCCGTCGGCCTCGGCCGCACGCGCGGCGAACCAGTACGCGGCAGCGGCCGATCGGCGGGGCGCATGATCGAGCAGCCACAACGCGGCTTGTTCGATGGACGCGGGAGCGAACTCCTCGCCGATCAACTCGTCCAGTACGGTCTCGGCGATCTCGGGGTCTGCCAGGACCGCGAACAAACCGGATTTGCCCTCTGCGAAACGTTCTTCGAGATCGGCATCGTCACCGGAGTCGATCGCGTCGACGAGCGATGCGAACAGAGCGACACCCGGGACCGCGTCGACGGGGATACCGAGCTGGTCGGCGTACTCGTCGAACATCGTCCTGCTGATGTACCCCTCGAAATCGAACCCTTCGGGAGCAACGAGGTCACCCGACCGCTCCAGACCGGCCGCTTCGATCGCCTCGGTCAACGGCGGGGCCGGTTCGGTGAACGCCGACGGGGTGTCGGCCAGTATCTGGAGAAGCTCGTCGTCGAGACTCGCGGCGGCGCCGTCGGCGCTCCGGCGTCCGAGGACGGCGAGCAGAGCGGGCACGGGAGTGGGATCGGCGACAACCGGCACCAGCGAGAGCCTGCCACCACCGGCGGTGAGCGCCACGAGATCACCCGGGGACCGGCCCGCGAACGTCCCACGCGGAAACAGCAGGACTTCCGGCGGCAGCGGATCGTCGTAGGTCACGCCGCGCTCGGCGAGGCGGTCGCGTTGCTCGTCCACCGCGACGAGTTCGAAGTCGTCGTGCTCGGAGACGAGCAGCAGCAACGGTTCGACGTCGTCGACAGCGATGAGGTCACGGGTGATCTCGTCGGCCGAGAGCCGATGAGTGAAGACACGTCCTTCGAACAACGCATCGAGAGCCGCGAACCGGCCGTCGGGCAGAGACAGGACGAGGGGATGCGGGGGTAGCTCCTCGAGGTCCTGAACCAGGGCGTCGGCCTGGCCCAGACCCGCATCCTCGAGGTGCTCGGCCAGCTCTTCGGTAGCGAGGGGACCGTTCATCCTCAGTACCTCGAGAGCGGCGTGCATCAGGGCGTCTTCGGGGGCTGCACTGTCCGTCACGTTCGTGATCGTACGGGGTCGGCCACCTGGTCGGCGCCACGTCGGTATCGACGGCGAAAGGCGCCCCGAAGGGCGCCTTTCGTCGTGGTGATGCCGGGAGAAGCAGGATCAGCCGAGAGCCTGCTCGACGTCGGCCAGCAGGTCGGCGGCGTCTTCGATACCGACCGAGAGACGGACGAGATCGTCCGGAACCTCGAGCGCGGAACCGGCGGTCGACGCATGCGTCATCGCACCCGGGTGCTCGATGAGCGATTCCACCCCGCCGAGCGACTCGGCGAGCGTGAAGATCTCGGTGCGCTTGCAGAAGTCCAGGGCCGCCTGTCGGCCGCCGGCGAGTCGTACGGAGATCATGCCGCCGAAACGGCGCATCTGAGCGGCCGCGTACTCGTGACCCGGATGGTCGTCGAGACCGGGGTAGAGCACCTTGGTGACGGACTTGTGACCCGACAGCAGTTCGACGATCTTCTCCGCGTTGTCGCAGTGCCGCTCCATGCGGACGGCAAGGGTCTTGATGCCCCGCAGGGTCAGGAAGGCGTCGAACGGACCGGGCACCGCGCCCGCACCGTTCTGCAGGAATGCGAACGCGGTGTCGAGTTCCTCGTCGTTCGTGACCAGGGCGCCGCCGACCACATCGGAGTGACCGCCGATGTACTTGGTGGTCGAGTGGAGCACGACGTCGGCACCGAGCGTGAGCGGCTGCTGCAGGTACGGCGAGGCGAAGGTGTTGTCCACGACGAGCTTGGCGCCGCCCTCGTGTGCGACGCCGGCGAGAGCCTCGATGTCACCGATGTTGAGCAACGGGTTGGTCGGGGTCTCGAGCCACACCAGCTTCGTCTCGGGACGGAGTGCGGCCCGGACGCCGTCCGCGTCGTTGACGGAGACCGGCGTGTACTCGATGCCCCACTGCGTGAACACCTTGTCGATGAGCCGGAACGTGCCACCGTAGGCGTCGTTCGGGATCACGAGGTGGTCGCCGGGGCGCAGCACCGACCGCAGGAGGCAGTCGGTGGCGGCCATACCCGAGCCGAAAGCCCGCCCGTACGTGCCGCTTTCGAGCGCCGCCAGATTGGCTTCGAGGGGACGGCGGGTGGGGTTACCGGTGCGCGCGTACTCGAAACCGTTCCGCATCTCGCCGACGCCGTCCTGCGCGAAGGTCGACGACGCGTAGATGGGGACGTTGACGGCACCGGTCTGCGGGTCGGGTTCGAAGCCCGCATGGATGGCGCGGGTGGCGAAACCGTGCTGATTCTGATCGGTCATGAAGTATCTGTGTCCTATCGGCCTTGGGAGATGAATCCGAGGAGGTCGTGCCGCGTGATGACGCCGACGGGCTTGCCGTCGTCGATGACCATGAGCGCATCGGTGTCGCCGAACGCCTTCGTCGCGTCGGCAACGGACTCGCCGACGCCGATGTTGGGCAGCGGCGCACTCATGTGCTTCGCGACCGGGTCGGCGAGGTTCGCACGACCTTCGAAGACGGCGCTGAGCAATTCCCGCTCGCTGACGGACCCGGCGACCTCACCGGCGGTGACGGGCGGCTCCGCGCCGACGACGGGCATCTGGGACACGCCGTACTCACGGAGGATCTCGATCGCGTCGCGGACCGTCTCGGAGGGATGGGTGTGCACGAGATCGGGCAGGTCACCGGACTTGCCCCGCAGCACGTCGCCGACGGTGGAGGCGTCGGGCTTGCCGTCGAGCGGCGCGCGCAGGAAGCCGTAGCTGGCCATCCACTTGTCGTTGAAGATCTTCGCCAGGTAACCGCGACCGCCGTCGGGCAGCAGCACGACCACCACCGCGTCGGGGCCTTCCCGCTCGGCGACCTGCAGCGCGGCGACCATGGCCATGCCGCACGAGCCACCGACGAGCAGACCCTCTTCCCGGGCGAGCCGGCGAGTCATCTCGAACGAGTCCGCGTCGGAGACGGCGATGATCTCGTCGGGGATGGACGCGTCGTACGCGCTGGGCCAGAAGTCTTCGCCCACGCCCTCGACGAGGTAGGGGCGGCCGGTTCCGCCCGAGTACACCGAGCCCTCGGGGTCGACGCCGACGACCTTGACCTTGCCGTCCGAGACCTCTTTGAGGTAGCGGCCCGCACCGGAGATGGTGCCACCGGTACCGACGCCCGCGACGAAGTGCGTGATCTTGCCGGCGGTGTCGGCCCAGATCTCGGGGCCGGTGCTCTCGTAGTGGCTTTCCGGGCCGGCGGGGTTGGAGTACTGGTTGGGCTTCCAGCCTCCCGGCAGTTCGGCGGCGAGCCGGTCGGAGACGTTGTAGTAGCTGTCGGGATGCTCCGGCGGCACAGCGGTCGGGCACACGACCACTTCTGCGCCGTACGCGCGGAGCACGTTGCGCTTCTCCTCGCCTACCTTGTCGGGGCACACGAACACGCATTTGTATCCGCGCTGCTGGGCGACGAGGGCAAGGCCGATGCCGGTGTTACCGGAGGTGGGCTCGACGATGGTGCCGCCCGGCTTCAGTTCGCCCGAGGCTTCGGCAGCGTCGATCATCTTCACCGCGATGCGGTCCTTGGAGCTACCGCCGGGGTTGAGGTATTCGACTTTCGCTGCCACCAGGCCGGACCCCGGTTTCACCACGGAGTTGAGTTTGACGAGTGGGGTGTTTCCGATGAGGTCGACGACCGAATCCGCAATGCGCATGTCCCCATGATCCCACGACCGCCTCCGGCGCTGCGGGGACGGTCGCGGGGATGCTCGATACGAACGAAGGCCCCGGGCGCATCGCC